>DXCG01000060.1 GCA_019116145.1 Candidatus Phocaeicola gallistercoris | reverse complement strand
CCAAGAAGGAAGTGATGGAGATGCTGAAGAAGACCATCCGTCCGGAGTTCTTGAACCGTATCGACGAGATCATCATGTTCCAGCCGCTCGACAAAGACCAAATCAAGCAGATAGTCCGCTTGCAAATCAACGGCATACAGAAGATGTTGGCGGATAATGGCGTAACGTTGCAAATGACGGACGAAGCTATCGAGTTCCTCGCCACGGCAGGATTCGACCCTGAATTCGGCGCACGTCCGGTAAAACGTGCTATCCAGCGTTACCTGCTCAATGACTTGTCGAAAAAGCTCTTGGCTCAGGAAGTGGACCGCACGAAACCAATTGTGGTAGAACGCAGTGCCGACGGGCTGAAGTTCCGCAATTAATTAATCCATAAAAGTATCCCTTATTTCAGCAAAGTAAAGTTGAAATAAGGGATTTTTATTTCAAGTTCATAGCCGTAACAGGACATGTTTTTTTGCAGTTTTACGCTTTTTTCCTGATTCATAAAATTCATTAAATTATAAAGACGCTAAAATTTTTTGTCTCACAAATATTTTATTTTTGCCTCACGCAAATAAAAAAATAAAAACGTAAAATAATTATATCCAGTTGCAAAGATAAAGATATTACCATCTCTATCTGAAAACTCACATGATCTCAAGTAAATGAAACATAAAAAAATAGTATTTATCATTCTTGCTATCGTAAGCATCGGAATATGCGGAGCTGTTTCGGCATATACGCTTTTGTTCAATCGCCCGCTAAATATTACAGAACCGACTTTTCTTTATATCGATGAGAATGATAATATAGATTCTGTTTATACAAAATTGGAGAAAAAGTTTCATGCATCGTCTCTTTTCGGATTCCGCATTCTGACGCATTATAGTAAATACCATAAAAACATTCATACCGGAGCCTATCTGTTTTCCGACAATGAACGCACATGGGATATCTTTCATCGTTTACGAACCGGACATCAAACCCCTGTTACTCTTACCATTCCAAGTGTAAGAACTGTAGGACAATTGCTAAAAACCGTATCACGTCAATTAATGCTTGATTCTGCTTCTATAGCAAAACTTTTAAACGATAGTGCCTACTGTTCGAATTTAGGCTATAATCATTATACCATACCGGCATTGTTTATTCCAAACACTTACGAAGTTTATTGGAATATCAGTCCTCAATCGTTTATTGCACGCATGCAAAAAGAGCACAATCGTTTTTGGAACAATTCAAGAAAAACAAAAGCCCGGCAATTGGGCCTAACGCCAATCGAGGTTTCCACACTTGCATCTATTGTAGATGAAGAGACGGCAAACGATTCTGAAAAACCAATCATTGCAGGACTTTATCTGAACCGTTTACGCATCGATATGCCTCTACAAGCCGATCCGACTATCAAATTCGGGCTACAACAGTTTGGCTTACAACGTATTCTTCATAAGCATCTTAATATCGATACACCTTACAACACTTACAAACATACGGGACTTCCTCCCGGTCCTATCCGCATTCCTTCCATTAAAGGAATGGAAAGTGTACTGAACTATACGCAACATTCTTATTTATATATGTGTGCAAAAGAAGATTTATCGGGCACTCACAATTTTTCATCGACATTACGCGAACACCAAAACAATGCGCGTCGCTATCAAAACGCACTTAATAAATTGAAAATCAAATAAAAACAACTATACAAAAACATCAAGACGTTTTACAAAAAGCCGAAGAGATTGTAACGTATTTGTCATAACAATGTTTCCTATTCGTTTAGGCATTGTCATAAAGTCGAAATCAAAAAATCCGACTTTTGCCAGCGAAAACAATAGGTAACACATGAAAGGATTATTATTTATTACAGCGTGGTTGATTGCTACTGTGATGCATGCTGCTGTTATTGAAGGAACAGTTATAGACAAAGAAACAAGAGAACCACTAATTGGTGCAACGGTACAAATTAAAGGGACAACAACAGGAGCCGTAACAGATATTGACGGGAAATTCAAATTAGCAGGCGTACGCAATGGGACGCATGAAATTGTTGTATCTTATATCTCATATCGCACACAAACCATCTCGGTAGAAGTCGCTAATATTACAAATATAGAAATTGAAATGGCAACCGATGCACAACTGCTAAACGAAGTTGTCATTGTCGGTCAAGTTAAAAAAAACACAGAAACTTCTATCATCACGCAACAAAAAACAAGTCTTGTCGTACAGTCGGGGGTATCAGCCCAACAAATCACCAGAACACAAGATAAAGACGCTTCTGAAGTCATCCGACGTATTCCGGGCATTAGTATTATCGATGAAAAGTTCGTTATGGTGAGAGGTTTGTCGCAACGATACAATAATGTATGGATTAATAAAAGTGCCGTACCAAGCAGTGAAGCCGATGCAAGAGCTTTCTCTTTCGACATTATCCCGTCTTCCCAGTTGGACAATATGGTTGTAGTTAAATCGCCATCACCCGAATATCCTGCCGACTTTACCGGCGGATTTATTCTGATTAACACAAAAGATGTCCCAAACGAAAATACTTTCGGCATAAACATTGGTGGTAGCATAAACGATCGCACTCACTTCAGAAGATTCTTTTATAATGAAGGAAGCGGAACCGACTTCTTGGGATTCGACAATGGGCTAAGAAGTTTAAACAATGGAATCAAAACTATTCTGAAGCCCAGCGGAAACGGCGAAGAAAACAATTACGGATTATTAAACAACAACTTGAACAACGATTGGACGATCAAACGTAAATCCCCTGTCAGCGACTTAAGCCTAAGCATGAATTTCAGCCACCGCTGGACAAACGATAACGGAAATACATGGGCTATGTTAGGGGTTTTGAATTATAGCAATAATTATAAAACCTACCTCGACATGGATAATAATCTGTTTGGCGGATACGACACGACAAACGACCACCCCAATTACCTCAGACAATATAAAGATAACCAATACAATCACAACGCCCGTTTAGGAGCGATGATGAATTTTACTTATGTCACTGCCGATGGAAACAGCCGGTATGAACTAAAAAATATTTTTAACCAATTAGGGAAAGACCGATATACGTACAGAAAAGGTTATGATGCACAAAACGATTATGAAGAACAGGCTGAGTATTATTACCAAAGCCGCAGTACGTACAACGGACAGTTTACCGGCAAACATATCATAAACGATGAAAACCATTTGGATTGGAGCATAGGATATTCGTACGCGAACCGGAATATGCCAGACAGACGCCGGTTTATCCGAGTTTTAGATGAGGACAAACAACAATTTACCATAGATAATTTAAGTGATGTAAACCGGGAATTTTCACGGCTGAACGAACATATCGTATCGGCTAATGTCAATTATCAACGGACATTTCATTTCGACAACTTTGACCCCATGCTGAAAGTTGGAGGATATTCCGAATATCGCACACGTAATTACAATACACGTTTCTTTTTATACACTTGGAATAATGGTCGTTTGCCTCAGCAATATGCAACAATGGATATCCCTAATCAACTGATGCACGATGAAAATTACGGAAGCGACAAGTTATCTTTGCTGGAAAAAGTTGATTATACTAACAATTACGACGGAAACAATTTCTTAGGTGCCGGCTACATTGGAATGAATCTTCCTTTTGGTAAAGTAAATGTATATGCAGGAGTTCGTTTCGAACATAATAAAATGGAACTTATCAGCAATACACGACAATATGAAGAAAGTAAAAAAAGCACGTTTTATACGTACAATGACTTCTTCCCCTCTGTAAATACTACCTATAAGCTGGACGACAAGCAACAGTTCCGTTTATCATATGGACGAAGTGTTAACAGACCCGAATTCCGAGAGGTATCAACTTCTGTATTCTATGACTTCGATCTTGCCAGCAATGTAGAAGGAAATGCGGCTCTGAAACCGGCATATATCGACAATGTAGACCTCACTTACGAATTATATCCAAGCATAGGCGAATTGGTTTCTGTTGGTTTTTTCTATAAACATTTCAAGAATCCAATAGAATGGGTTTACACTTTAAATGGAGGAACCGATTATACCTATTCAAATATCAATGCAGAAAGTGCTACCAACTATGGAGTAGAAGTCGACATTCGCAAGAGCCTTGATTTCATCGGACTAAGAAACTTTAGTCTGAGTTTCAATGGAGCATTGATAAAAAGTAAAGTTCATTTCCCGGAAGGAGCAAGAGAAAAATCCAGACCCATGCAAGGACAGTCGCCATATTTGATAAATACCGGTATTTTCTATCAAAACGAAAACAAAGGATGGAATGCAGCTATAATGTACAATCGAATCGGGAAACGTATTGTTGGCGTAGGAAGAAGTATGGGAACAGGTGACAATATTGTAAATGTCCCCGACTCGTATGAAATGCCACGCAATGCCATTGATTTGAATGTGTCAAAGAAATTTGGAGAACATATCGAAATAAAATTCGCTGTACGCGATTTGCTTGCAGAGCATGTGGTGTATCAACAATTCCAAGAAACCAACCATGGAGACGTTAAACAAATCAACAGAAAATATAAACCTGGACGCAATTTCAATTTAAACTTTAGCTACCAATTTTAAAAGCAGAAATAAAAAAACTAACAACTATACACAAAACAACTTTAAACTTTAACAAAATGAGAAAAAACAAATTAATGGTTTATGCCTTTTCAGCTATGTTTTTAGGTTGCATGGCTGCTTGTAGCGATGATGAAGAAACAAACATCGAACAAAATCAGACCCCCGGATATATAATGGGAACTGACACCGATGGTAAAGTAACTTGCGATCATTTATTGTTTAACGAGAATGGTGAAGCCGATGTAAATGGAACTGTTATCGGAAACGGAGATAAAGAACTCGTATTCAAAGGGAAACAAACACTAAAAAAAGGTGTATACACATTAAAAGGATGGATTTATGTGGCAGAAGGTTCTGAATTAACAATCGAAGCCGGTACTATTATTAAAGGTGATAAAGCAACACAAGCCTCTTTAATTGTTGAGCCGGGTGGCAAATTATATGCTCAAGGAACAAAAGATGCCCCTATCGTATTTACTTCTGCACAACCGAAAGGACAACGTAAACCGGGCGACTGGGGTGGTTTGATTGTCTGTGGTAATGCCATAAACAATCAAGGTGAAATGCAAATTGAAGGTGGTCCTCGTACAAAACACGGAGGTAATAATGACGCAGACAACAGTGGTGTAATCAGTTATGTTCGCGTTGAGTTTGCCGGATATCCGTTCCAAAAAGATAAAGAAATCAATGGTGTTACATTGGGTTCTATAGGAAGTGGCACAAAAATAGACCACGTACAGGTTTCATACTCAAACGATGACTCTTTCGAATGGTTTGGTGGAACTGTAAACTGCAAATACTTAGTTGCATTCAATGGATGGGACGATGATTTCGATACCGACAATGGTTTCTCTGGAAAGGTGCAATTCGGTTTAGTTATTCGTAATCCGCGTTTAGCCGACACATCACAATCTAACGGATTCGAATCGGATAACTGTGCAGACGGAACTACTGTTTCTCCTTTCACAACTGCTACATTCAGCAATATCACCTTTATCGGTCCTAAGGGAAGAGATGGTTTTACAAACGATGAATCATACATCAACGGTGGTTCATTTTATCCGAACAATGGTTCTGCATTAGGTAAATTCCAATCTGCAATGCAAATTCGCCGTTCAAGTCATTTAGCATGCTTCAATTCTGTTGCCGTAGGATTCCCCATCGGTATTATTATTGATGGAGAAAAAGGAAATACTGTACAGTATGCTAAAGATGGTGATTTGAAATTACAAAACATTTACTTTGCCGGGATGGACGTAACCGGAACCGATGCAAACAAAGAATACGAAGACATCCCTGTAGAAGATTACGGATGTTCTTTCTCCCACTACTATTTCGATAACCAACCGGGTAACAAAACTTTCGAAAACATTTCTGACCTCAATTTCAAAGATGGAAGAAATATCGGAGTAGCATATATGCCTAACAATGGCAGCCCTGTGCTAAACGCTGCCGCTTGGACTGACAACGCTGTCAGAAGCGGATTCGAACAAACTGCTTACATCGGTGCATTCGGAACTGAAGACAGCTGGTTGGACGGATGGACAAACTTCGATCCGAACAACACCGATTATTAATGGTACTATCTTTTATTACTTAATCAATATAAAAGGGATACATTCTGACAAATGTATCCCTTTTTCAGTTGTCCGTAAGCCCTATTTTTCCTCTGTTTCCGCTAAAACACATTTTCTTAATACAAGTAAAAAAAAGATTATTTGCCGAAACCCATATTCGTTTATTCTAAAAAATAAATAAAAACAAAGTTTTCAATCTGCTTTTAATTGGAAAAACAGATATATTTGGCAAAATATTTGTAGTACAATCTTTAAAATCATATTAAATAAAAAAGACTATGATATCATTAATTTGGATCATTTTTATAGCCTTTGCTATTATCAGTTACATGGTACAAGCAAGTTTGAAAAGTAAGTTTGAAAAATATTCAAAAATTGCGATTGCAAACGGAATGACAGGACGGGAAATTGCAGAGAAAATGCTGCACGACAACGGTATTTACAATGTAAAAGTTATCAGCACCCCGGGTATGCTGACCGACCATTACAACCCGACCAATAAAACAGTCAATCTAAGCAAAGACGTTTACAACACATGTAGTGTAGCGGCAGCAGCCGTGGCAGCACACGAATGTGGACATGCAATTCAGCATGCACAGGCTTACGCTCCGCTCCAATTGCGTTCGGCATTGGTTCCAGTCGTACAGTTTTCTTCTTCTATTGTACAATGGGTTTTATTAGCAGGAGTATTGATGTTACAATCATTTCCACAACTTTTATTCATCGGGATCGGGCTATTTGCCATGACTACCTTATTCAGTTTTGTCACTCTCCCGGTAGAACTCAATGCCAGTCAGCGTGCTTTAGTCTGGCTGAACCGGGCAGGTATTACAAACGCATTCAACCACCGCCAAGCACAAGATGCATTAAAAACTGCTGCCTACACGTATGTAATAGCTGCATTAAGCTCGTTAGCAACGTTAATTTATTACATCATGATCGCATCCAACCGTCGTGAATAATATTTTTCCCTTGACATTTCAACAAAAATCGCAAGGCGTTTCCGAATAAACATCAGGACAAAATAAAAAAAGTCCATGATGTTTTTTCTTGCAATATACGCACTACCTCATAAAAGAATAGAAGAAATAGAATATTTAGTGTATTTTTGCAAAAAATAAAATCAATACTAAACTATATATCATGGCAACAAAACCAGGAATACCTAAAGGAACAAGAGATTTTTCGCCTATAGAAATGGCGAAACGCAATTATATATTCGATACCATTCGCGAGGTTTTTTACCTATATGGATTTCAACAAATAGAAACTCCCGCAATGGAAAATTTATCCACATTGATGGGAAAATACGGAGAAGAAGGAGATAAACTCCTGTTCAAGATTTTAAATTCCGGTGATTACTTCTCCCCTTTAACCAATGACGAGCTACTTAGCCGGAATGCAACGAAACTGGCAAATAAATTTTGTGAAAAAGGACTTCGTTAC
The DNA here is from genome assembly GCA_019116145.1 of Candidatus Phocaeicola gallistercoris. Lineage (GTDB taxonomy): Bacteria > Bacteroidota > Bacteroidia > Bacteroidales > Bacteroidaceae > Phocaeicola > Phocaeicola gallistercoris. The sequence goes on along the minus strand of DXCG01000060.1, from coordinate 6,019 downwards.
GATTTAACCGTACCTTTCGCCCGCTATGTAGTAATGCATCGCGATGAATTGAGTTTCCCATTCAAACGTTTCCAAATCCAACCGGTATGGCGTGCCGACCGCCCTCAAAAAGGACGCTATCGGGAGTTTTATCAATGTGACGCCGATGTTGTGGGAAGCGATTCTCTTTTAAACGAAGTAGAATTGGTTCAAATGATAGATACCGTATTCTCCAAATTTGGAATCCGGGTAGCAATAAAAATCAATAACAGGAAAATTTTAACCGGCATAGCCGAAATTATTGGAGAAGCCGATAAAATTGTCGACATAACTGTTGCCATTGACAAATTAGACAAAATTGGTTTGGAGAATGTCAATGCCGAACTAAAAGCAAAAGGCATTTCGCAAGAAGCAATCGAAAAACTTCAACCTATTATCCAACTAAACGGAAGTAATGAAGAAAAAATCAATACCTTGAAACAAGTTCTCGCAACAAGCGTTACTGGAATGAAAGGTATAGAAGAAAGTGCATTCATTTTAAACACGCTATCCGGACTTGACATCAAATCGGAAATAGAACTAGATTTAACCCTTGCACGCGGATTAAACTATTATACCGGAGCTATCTTCGAAGTAAAAGCACTCGACGTACAAATAGGAAGTATCAGCGGTGGAGGAAGGTACGATAACTTAACAGGGGTATTTGGTATGGATGGCATGTCGGGAGTGGGAATATCATTTGGCGCAGATCGTATCTACGATGTTTTAAACCAATTAGAATTATATCCCAAAGAAACAGTCAATGGAACACAACTTTTATTTGTCAATTTCGGACAGCAAGAAACCAATTATATCCTTCCCATCTTAAAAAAAGTACGCTTATCCGGCGTTCGCGCGGAACTTTATCCCGATAGTGCCAAGATGAAAAAACAAATGAGTTATGCCAATGCAAAAGCTATTCCATTTGTTGCCATAGCGGGAGAAAATGAAATCAACGAGGGAAAAATCACATTAAAAAATATGGAAACAGGGAAACAGGAGGTTATTTATCCCGATGAATTGGCAGATAAAATCCGATAGGACACCTCAACCTATCTTCCTTTAATATGTTTAAGGGGCTGGCTTTTTAATAAAGCCAGCCCCTTAAACAATCTCTTTCTAACAAACACTAATCTGTAATTCCTAAAAAGTTCAATATATCGCAAGGCTTATCGGCTATGCAATCCGGATGATATGCTTGCAATTCTGCACATGACCTGAAGCCCCAACTTACACCAATCGTAGTAACCTGCGCATTCTTTCCTGTCTGCATATCCACATTCGAATCGCCTACATAAACAGTATCTTTGTGGGTTAAATTGCATGTCCCTATTATTTCATTCACAATTCTCGGATCGGGTTTAGTAGGAACACCATCTCTTTGCCCTAAGACAGCGGCAAATGCAATTCCCGGGAAATAATGTTTAACCAGTTTCGATGTTGCTTCCTGATATTTATTCGATGCAACGGCAAGCAAAACATGCTCTGCTTGGAGTTTACCCAACAAATGTTCTATGCCGGGATAAGGAACACTTAAATCGACATTATGCTCATTGTAATAAGAAATAAACAAGGAACGTATTTTTTCTATATCAGCTTTGCTTCTGTTTGCCTCCGGAAGAGACCTTTCAATCAATTTTGTAATTCCGTTTCCAACAAAATACCGATACGAATCAATATCATGAACAGGAAATCCGCACGTTTGTAATGCATAATTTGTCGCTGCCGACAAATCGGCAATCGTATTCAGAAGTGTACCATCTAAATCGAATATAACCAATCGTTTCATTTTATTTCATTTTCCATATTTGCAGCACAAAGATAAAGCGCAAACAGATATCAATAAAATAATATCCAACTGAATTTATACAAATGTAATTTCATTCTAATGAAAATGTAATACAAATACCCGACATTTGAGCAGAATCAAATTTAATATACCAATTATGAAAACATCCAGCCGATACGTTATTGAATATACCCCAGAAGGCATTTACTATGCTTATCTGTTAGACTATAAACAATGTTGTGCTTACGGAGAGACGGAAGAAGAAGCTTTAGATAGTCTATACGAAATGGAATAAGAATATTTCAATGAAGTTTTATCTGTTTATACATTAGACATATAAAGACATTAATGTCCCCACATATATAATCTGATACCTAAAAGCAACAGATATATTACAGCTATAACGATCATACAAAAACAGATGAAATATCCCTTTATTTTCAATATTTGATTTTTTGCTTTCATTTTATCTTACTTTTATTGACAAACAAAGGTAAAGCTCTCACATCTCAAAATTATTTCATCCCCATGACAAAAACATTCTTTACCATAAATCGAAAAACATCATAAAAAAGATTGTATGTCAAGAAACAAAAAGTTCATCCCATAGTCATATACTTGTAATGTACATAGGCTTTATTTGCAATACTTAAATCACTGAATATGAATATTAGACCTCATTATCGCACAATTGTTTTATCCGACATTCATTTGGGAACGACCCACTCGAAAGTAAACCAAGTCAGCGACCTCTTAAGTTCTGTCGATTGCGACCGTCTCATCTTAAACGGCGATATCATCGATGGATGGAGCTTACAGAAATCCGGAATCAAAAAATGGAAAGCTGAACATACACGTTTTTTCAAAATCTTAATGAAAATGATGGAAAATTGCGGCACGCAAATTATCTATGTAAGAGGAAATCATGACGATTTTTTAGACAATCTGATTCCTTTACAATTCATAAATTTATCCCTTGTCAAGGATTATACATTAGAAAGCAATGGTCGATATTATTTTGTCACACACGGAGATGTATTCGATAAAGTCACATCTGGGATGAAATGGCTTGCCAAATTGGGAGATATCGGATATACTTTATTATTAGAAATAAATAGTATGTACAATAAATACCGTACAAAACGAGGAAAACCTTATTTCTCATTATCACAAGCCATCAAGCAAAAAGTAAAAAAAGCTGTGTCATATATTTCCGATTTCGAACATGTTCTGGTTGACTTCGCACGCAGCAGGAAATGCGACGGGGTAATCTGTGGGCATATCCATCATCCGGAAAACCGGATGATAAATGGTATTCACTATTTAAATTCAGGCGATTGGGTAGAAACATTATCTGCCTTAACCGAAAATAATGATGGAGAATGGAATGTTATTTATTATAATGAGATTGCAGATAAACTAAACAAAGACAACAAAGTTTTATCATTAATATCGGCTGCATCATGAGAATCTTATTTATAGTACAAGGAGAAGGACGCGGGCATTTAACTCAAGCAATCGCATTGGAAAAGCTATTATCAGAAAATGGACATACCGTTGTAGAAGTACTGGTAGGTAAAGGTGAATCACGCCGTCTCCCAGGATTTTTCAATCGCTCTATTCATGCTCCGATAAGACATTTTATCAGTCCCAACTTTATGCCTACTCCCGAGAATAAACGTGCTAATCTGAACCGTAGTTTTATGCACTGCTTATCAAAACTTCCTGAATACATGGAAAGTATGTGCTATATCAATCGTCGAATAAAAGAAACAGGAACCGATTTGGTTATAAACTTCTATGAACTATTAACCGGATTTGTTTTTTTCTTTTTCCGTCCAACAGTACCACTTGTTTGCATCGGACATCAATACTTATTTCTACATAAAGATTTCGAACTACCTAAAACAAAAAGAACAAGCCTGTTCTTCTTAAAACTTTTTACACGCCTCACTTCTTTAAGAGCATCATCGCGTTTAGCATTATCGTTCTATGGCATGTGTGAAGATAAAAAGAATAAAATATCTGTAGTCCCACCTATACTGCGCCAAGAGGTATTCGAACAAGAACCAATGAAAGGAAACTATATACATGGCTATATGGTAAATTCAGGATTTGCCGACTATGTTTACGACTGGCATTTATCACATAAAGACATTCCTTTGCGCTTTTTCTGGGACCGTTGGGAAGATCAACCTATCCATAAAATAGACGAAACCTTGTCTTTTTATCAATTGGACGATGTCGCTTTCCTGCAACAAATGGCAGGATGCAAAGCATACGCAAGTACAGCTGGCTTTGAATCTATATGTGAAGCAATGTATCTTAAAAAACCTATTCTAATGGTTCCTGCCCATATAGAACAAGAATGCAATGCATTTGATGCCATGAAAAATGGAGCGGGAATAATAGATGAAACATTCAATTTAGATAAAATTCTGGCTTTTTCAGAAGAATATAAAAGAAATACCCAATTCGCAATATGGGTACAATCGGCCAATTACATGATCATTAATGAGATAGAAAAGAATGTTCCGCAAGACTATATGGAACACATGTATATGGTTGAGGAATTTGTTTAAGACTTAAAGTGATAAAAAACGTTTTGCTGCAATAACAATGTAACACAAAATTGTTTATTTTGCCAAAAAGTTTTTTATCACTATGATTCAAAAAAAGAAGAAACTTCCTTACTTAGATCGAGACATCAGTTGGATGTTTTTCAATCGCCGCATTTTACAAGAAGCTTGCCGTCCACACGTTCCATTATTAGAACGTCTATCTTTTTTAGGTATTTACTCGAACAATTTAGATGAGTTTTTCCGGGTACGCATGGCTTCACAAAGCCGCATTGCTGAATGTTTAGACAGATCGGCTATAAACGAAAGCGAACATGCAAGAAAACTAATAAAACAAATCAGCAAATTAAATTCCCATTACGTAAAAGATTACGAAGAAGCGGTAAAACAAGTAACGGAAGAATTACGTAAAGTAAATATTTGTTTAGTATCGGATTCAGAAGTCACTGAAGAACAAAAGAATTATATTTTCGACTATTATAAATCATATTTAAGCGGATTTATCATCCCTATTTGGTTTTCAACAGTCAAGTCTTTAGATTTCGGGAACGAAGAAAACATTTATCTTGCCGTAAAAATATCGAAAGAAACATCTTCCCGTACCATAGATTACGCTTTTTTAGAGCTTCCGGTCAGCGCATGCGGACGATTTATCCGCTTACCCGATTCTGATAACAAAAGTTATCTTATGTATTTAGACGACGTTGTCCGGTGTTGCCTTCCCCTCGTTTTTGAAGGATTAGGATATACGCATTTTGAGGCATACGCATATAAATTTACCCGTGATGCGGAAATGGAAATCGACAACGACCTCAATAATGGCACATTGCAAAAGATTTTAAAAGGAGTAAAAAGTCGTAAACATGGCGAGCCTTTGCGAGTTATTTACGATGAAAACATGCCCAAAGACCTACTAAAACGGGTATTAAAAAAACTGGAAGTCGATAAGAACGATACGGTTTTAGGCAGTGGCCGCTATCAGAACCACAAAGATTTTATGAGATTTCCCGATTGCGGACGCAGTGATCTAAAGTACCCTTCATGGAAACCTATCTTGAAAAAAGAGTTGGACGGGACAGATAGTATTCTTCAAAAAGTTCAGGAGAAAGACCATTTCATCCATGTTCCTTATCATAGTTTCGATTCATTTATTCGTGTATTGCAGGAGGCAGCAGTCAACAAACAAGTACACTCTATAAAAATAACTCTCTACCGTCTCGCCAAAGAGTCGAAAGTTGTTAAAGCATTAATCGCTGCAGCTCGTAACGGGAAAAAGGTTACTGTCGTAATCGAATTACTTGCACGATTCGATGAAGCATCCAACGTTAACTGGTCGAAGAAAATGCAAGATGCAGGCATTAAAGTTATTTTTGGGGTAGAAGGATTAAAAGTTCATTCTAAAATTACCCATATAGGAATGAAGAAAGGTGCAGACATCGCATGCATCAGTACGGGTAACTTCCATGAAGGGAATGCCAGAATGTATACAGACTGCTTGCTCATGACTTCTTACCCACGCTTAGTAAAAGATGTCAATACGGTATTCGATTTTATCGAACGCCCATACGTTCCTGTAAAATTCAAGGAATTGTTTGTATCACCTAACGAAATGAAAAATAAATTCATCGGATTA
>DXCG01000059.1 GCA_019116145.1 Candidatus Phocaeicola gallistercoris | reverse complement strand
GCACGGAGTTAGCCGATGCTTATTCATAAGGTACATGCAACATCCCACACGTGGGACCCTTTATCCCCTTATAAAAGAAGTTTACAACCCATAGGGCAGTCATCCTTCACGCTACTTGGCTGGTTCAGGCTCGCGCCCATTGACCAATATTCCTCACTGCTGCCTCCCGTAGGAGTTTGGACCGTGTCTCAGTTCCAATGTGGGGGACCTTCCTCTCAGAACCCCTATCCATCGATGGCTAGGTGGGCCGTTACCCCGCCTACAACCTAATGGAACGCATCCCCATCCATTACCGGAATTAACCTTTAATCCTACCAACATCCGTTTATAAGATACCATCCCGAATTAACCTCACTTTCGCAAGACTATGCCGGAGTAATGGGAAGGTTGGATACGCGTTACTCACCCGTGCGCCGGTCGCCATCAAACTTAGCAAGCTAAGTTCATGCTGCCCCTCGACTTGCATGTGTTAAGCCTGTAGCTAGCGTTCATCCTGAGCCAGGAGCAAACTCTCCATCGTATATAATGTCTTTCTTTTTTCTTAATCTGACCCGGATCGCACCTTTTCATTGACGGTTCGTGCAATTACATGGACGCCCGTAAAGGCGCTCGTTGCTTCATTCTCGTCTGTTCATGTAAATCCCGTTCATAGAACGCACCCGCTTGGAAAAAGCGGAACCTTGCAAATCTAACACATAAGGAAACAAACACCAAATAAAAAGTGTTAACACGCGTTAAAAATGCACGCCCGGAACGGACCGGAACGGTTTCCCTTCCAAAGCGGTTGCAAAAGTACACACTTTACACGTAACATCCAAACTTTATACACTATTTTTTTTGGACTTTTTTAATATGCCAACGGAAAGAGGCTGGAAAACAACATGTTATACAAACAAAAAAACAACAAACGAAAACATTACGGGTATTTGGAATACACCTTTATTTAATATATTAATACAAATAAAAAAGTTACAACCCTTTATTTTTTGCTTGCTCCCATAACAGTTCCATTTCATCTAACGACATATCACACAATCTTGTGCCTTTTTTTTTCGTTTCCTCCTCCAAATAATTAAAACGACGAATAAATTTCTGATTCGTATGTTCTAATGCATTATCCGGATTAATCTTATACAACCGAGCAACATTTATCAAACTAAACAGAATATCACCCAATTCCATCTCGGCACATTCTTTATCCATTGAACCGATTTCAGTTTCAAATTCTTGGATTTCCTCTTTAACCTTTTTCCAAACCTCTATCCGATTCTCCCAATCGAACCCAACATTATGCACCTTTTCCTGAATACGATAAGCTTTTATAAGAGAAGGAAGAGCCTGAGGAACTCCACTTAAAACTGTTTTATTCCCATCTTTCTCTTTCAACTTTATCTGTTCCCAATTCTCAGAAACCTTTTCAGCAGTATCAACTTGAAGCGATCCAAAAACATGTGGATGACGAAATATCAATTTATCACACAACCTATCACACACATCTTTAATATCGAAATATCCAAATTCACTCCCTATTTTTGCATAAAAGACAACATGCAACAAGACATCACCCAACTCCTTGCATATATTTTTCTCATCATTTTTCATCAAGGCATCACACAACTCGTATACCTCTTCAATTGTATTCGGGCGTAAGCTCTCATTTGTTTGTTTTTTGTCCCATGGACATTTAACCCGAAGTTCATCAAGAATATCCAATAAACGTCCAAAGGACTGCATTTGTTCTTCTCTTGTATGTATCATAATCTTCAATTTTATAAATCTTTTTATTATCAATAAATATTCTGCATGCAAAAATAAACAAAAGAGCAATCTCTTTTTATCTATTCCAAAAACATTATACATTTATAACCATACATTTCTCGCAACTTTCCTTTGATTTCATTTTAATATTAAGTATATTTGTTAAGCAAAATATATAAACCCTTTAATTATCAATTACTATGAACATACAAAGTATAGGTGAAAGTGCAGGAATTGTATGGCGATTACTGCACGGAGATAACAGGAAATGGGAATATCAGGAATTAAAAAAGGCTACAGGATTAAGAGATCGCGATCTAAATGCTGCCATTGGCTGGTTGGCTCGTGAAGGAAAAATCCAATTTGAAGAACAAGCCGATAATAATCCACATTCAGCTTTATATATTGAATTAAGTTATTATATCGGTTAAATCAAGACATAAAAAAACAGCGTGAAAATTATTTTCACGCTGTTTTTTTTATCGATCAATAGATTTTACTTCAATGCTATCAATAATTCTCCTTCACTTTCACTGGTTTCAACCTTGTCTTCTCTCAATAACCAGCCTAACCCCAAAAATAAATCTTTATCAGCTTTCAATTTCACAGCTTTTTTCAACTCTTTTTGAGTCATTTTTCCATTTTCATTTAGTGCTTGCCAAATTTGTCCGGCAATAACACCTGCTTTTTCTGTTAACATAGTCTTTACTTTAAAATCTTATTTACTATTTTATTCTTAAGAACAAGAATGTACGCCGCAAAGATAACAAATTTTGAGATTTTAATACTCTATCCAACTAAAAAAATATATTTCCCGCCTTTATTTATCTCATTATTACTCCATTCTTCTAAAAAATGTCACAAAAAACAACTTAAGACATTAACAAATTCACGATGAGATTCCATTGAAAAGACCATATAATCTTTCCAAACATATCATCACATTCTACGCTACGTATGTACAGCTTTTGCTGTAGTGCCTGCTGCCAAAAATATGCAACCAACGTTTTCGAAACACCCACCTTTACATATACTTTTTCTTATGCGCAAGCTATAAAGGCATCATGTAACAACAACTGCAAATGTCAATAAAACCTTATTCATAATCACCATAAGTAAGGTTTTCATTTTATTTTCAATCCTGGAATTAGTGAATTTACATCTACCAATTCAAGTTCTTTCACCATCGATAAAGTTCCTTGCTTGTATTTCTGAAAATGAGGCGTTTTCAAATGGCTTTCATAAGCTGCCCGATTAGCATAAATTTCAAGAATTGTCACTTTATGAGGAGCTTCCTTTTCCGCCGTAGCATATAAAGCCAACACTCCCGGTTCCAGTTTCATAGAAGCTTCTATTTCTTCTCTCAAAAAAGCATTATAAGAATCTATCTGATCAGGGTCGACTATAATTTTAGACAAACGAACCAAATTATTTTCTGCAGGAATAGGATCTGCAGATTCCTGTTTTATGATTCGCAATGCCTTGATCGCAGCAGGAAAACCTATGTAAGGCAAACATTGAATAACAGCAGCAGTTATTGTTTCCGGACTATTCCCAGCATTCATATTACCATGAAAATGTGATCTAAGCTGGCTTTCTGCTTCCAAAGCGGTCAGCACACAATAGCCCAACAGCTCACGCGTTTTCAAATCCAAAGCTCCACGGCTATATATTTCTCCAAAGAAATAATCGGTCAAGAAACGTGCTACATCTTCTCCCATATCACCCGGGATACCACTTACCACAGAAACAATACCGCCGGGGTATAGCGAATCTTGAATGGCTACTCCTTTTTCATGACGATTTTCTTCAGTCACTGTAACTTGTTTTCCCAAAGGCAAGGCTATTCCACGTTCATTAAAAACTTCATTTACGGTAGATACAGCATTCAACATTTTCGGGAACCCGATAAACGGAGCTGTAAGATACATTACTTCACGTAGTTCTTCCGGAGTGACCCCGACATTAAGAGCAGCACCCGCATGTGCTTTCAGTTGCGGAAGGGTTTGTATGGTGGCAAGCGTAATACAAGTAATCATTTCACGCTGCTTCAAACTAAGCTCCCCTATTTGAAACACTTCACCAAAAATAAATTTCTGAAGTATATCCATCATCTCCGGGTCTGTACCTTCTCCAGTCAAGGCTTCGCCACCAAAAAGAGCATGATAATTTTGTTTGCAAATGTCTATTCTATTCATATTTTCATTTGTTTGAGCCAAAACAGGCAGACTTACAGCCAATACAAGAACAAAAATCATTCGTATCTTTTTCATTGTTTTCCTTATTTATTCATTCTACATTATTAAAAAGCCTTATATCAAGTTTTCACAAAGTTGCATTATACCACCGATATGCATTGGGAGTAAAACCAGTAACACGTTTAAAAAGATAACAAAAATGCTGAGAAGATGTATAACCCAGCTCTTTCACAATATCTGTTACAGTCTTATCGGTATGCAGCAAAAGCCCACAAGCCAAACGGAATTGACTGATTTTCACATATTCGTCTATATTTTTCCCCGTTTCATGGCGCAATAAATCATCTAAATAAGCCGGAGAATGTCCTTGCATCCGTGAAAAATATTCGGCTGTAGGCAGACCTTTTTGCATTACTTTCCCCGAGAAGAAATAATTATCCAGCAACTCATCCATCTGTTTTATTAGCTTTTTGCCGACCTCATGCCGGGTTATAAATTGCCTATTATAAAAACGAGCACATGTATTCAACAATACCTCTATCCGATTGGTAAGAAGAAGTTGGCTATATTCATCTGTCCCCCACCCCAATTCTTCCTTAATACCATCCATACATGTGCAAACAACATTCTGTTCCCGCTTAGAAAGATGAAGTGCTTCATCTTGTCGATAACGGAAATATGTATAACCACCTAAATGTTCTTCCAACCGGATTCGACTTACAAGCGAAGGATGAAAACACAACAACCGGCTTGTCCCTTTCATGCCTTTGTTCCAAAGACTCATATTAATAAGCCGATTGGGAGGAAAAAATGCAAGCGTCCCTTCCGAAAAATCGCAATCTCTCCATCCGAAACAAGAACAGGTAGAAACATTCTGAAACAATACGGAATAAAGGTCCATCTGCAGCAAACAACAACAATCCGAATCAGACAAATCGATCAGACTAACCAACGGATTTAATGTGTTTTGCAAAAAATATTCATTACATTGAGAAACTGTACTTATCGTAATTATCCGTGTTTCACACATTTTATCAAAATCAATTACAACACTATGTCCTATTATCGATACAAACTATTCCCCCTTTTCCAATGAATTGACAACTCTCTAAAAATGTCTTGACTTTTTGCAAAAATGCGAGCATTTATTCGTATAAACACGATGACGTTTCAATAAAAATGTCCCGTCAAACAAAAAGTACCTCTGCTGAGAATAATTGTCCGTTCAGTTCATTCCACTTTTCTTATCCACACTTACATACAACCTGTTTATTACTACATACATTCATTATTGCATTACAAAATTAGTGTCTGCATAATAAAGAAAATGTATCCATATTACAGACAATTGTATCTTATTTACAGATTCCCTACGGAATCGTATTATTTATATCACAGAAATACATATATTTGCCTCAAACTATCATCTTTACGTATGGGAAAAACTGAAATAATACAAATGGATACAGTAGATAAATACAACAAGCTATTTGGCTTGGAAACACTGCATCCGCTGGTAAGTGTTGTCGATTTATCGGAAGCGACCTGCTATCCAACTCATTTTACAATCAATTATGGTGTATATGCTCTTTTTCTCAAAGAGGTCAAATGTGGAGAAATCCGTTACGGGCGACAGATATACGACTATCAAGAAGGTACCATTACAAGCTTTGCTCCGGGACAAATTTCCGAAATCGATATGCCAGAAGGTACTAAACCTATGGCACGCGGCATTTTATTCCATCCCGACCTTATTAAAGGCACTTCACTTGGACAAGAAATAAAATCGTATTCTTTTTTCTCGTATAATTCAAATGAAGCACTACATCTATCGGAAGATGAAAAAGGAATCATACTCGATTGCCTGACAAAAATTAAAATGGAACTCATTCATCCAATAGATAAATTAAGTAAACGACTTATAGCAAGAAATATTCAATTACTGTTAGACTACTGCATGCGATTTTATAACCGTCAGTTTATTACTCGCACTAAAACAAATAAAGATGTATTAACCCGGTTTGAATCGTTACTGGACGATTATTTCCAAAATGAAAAGCCCAAAACGGCGGGCATCCCTTCTGTACGTTACTTCGCAGAAAAAGTATTTCTTTCTCCCAACTACTTCGGAGACTTAATAAAAAAAGAAACAGGGAAAACCCCACAAGAATATATTCAGGCACAAATTATCGGTACAGCCAAAAATATGTTGCTGGAAACAAATAAAACTGTTTGCCAAATAGCCGATGAATTAGGTTTTCAGTACTCTCAACATTTCAACCGGGTTTTCAAAAAGAATGTAGGAATCACCCCCAACGAATTCAGGAAACAACAAACAGCTTAACACTTCTTTATAAAGATTTCACCAACCTGCCAAATATATTTTCTACGTGGCGGAGGGAAAGAGACTATATTAATTTCATATCTGCCCCTTTTAAATAAATTACTCATTCCTCATAAAAATATCTTACCCTCCTGCTGCAATTCCACTAATGCACGGACTGTTTCTGCAAAAGGATAACCACCTATCCAATGCAACAATATAAATCAATATAATCTGCTCCCAAATTCCATAGACCTCGTCTGCAAGAACGTGTAGTTCCTTTAGGACTGGCATTTCCCGGAAATACTTCACTTATGCTAAAAGCCTTGTCACAACAATTGCATACAGCTTCTCTTGTAAGTCTTTCCATACCATACATTCCTGCCGCATCTATCAGAAGTTAACCTTAAATTAAGACTACGATACAAAACTTGTATTTCTTCTTTATATCGCCTTCCCATTTGAAAAGTTCCTTCCCGAGCGGACAAATTTGCTGTCCGCTTCGGAAAGTAATCAATTGTTTACTTATCAATTCATTCTTTTAAATATGTACGATAAAACGATTCAATCTCATCAAACGGTATCACGTTCACATGATCATAAAGATCTGTATGAACTGCACCGGGAACGATAAGCAATTCCTTGTTTTCACCTTTCAACTTTTTATAAGTATCTTCACTAAAATAACGAGAATGAGCCTTTTCGCCATGAACTAACAAAACCGCACTACGGATTTCATCAGCGTATGTTAAGATAGGCATATTCAGTAAAGAAAGAACAGCTGTGCTATTAAACCCTTCATTAGAACCTAACGAACGAGGATGATAACCTCGCTTAGTTTTATAGAAATCTACATAATCCTTCAAAAATTGCGGGGCATCTGCCGGAGCCGTTTCGGGATTACCTCCAGCATGAGCATAAGTACCATTCCGATAATCGTCGGTACGTTGGGCATTAAGCATCTTCTTCATCTCATAACGTGCATCTGCATTATCATTAGCGTCAAAATAACCTTTTGCTGTTACACGGGTCATATCATACATAGTTACTGCAACCGTTGCTTTGATACGGGTATCCATAGCGGCAGCATTGACTGCAAATCCGCCAAAACCACACACTCCTAAAATACCGATACGCCCGGGATTTACATCACTACGAATGGACAAATAATCGACCGCCGCACTAAAATCTTCTGTATTGATATCAGGTGAAGAAACATCTCGAGGGTTTCCACCGCTTTCACCCGTAAACGAAGGATCGAAAGCGATTGTCAAGAAACCACGTTCCGCTAAGGTTTGAGCGTATAATCCCGATACTTGTTCTTTCACAGCTCCGTATGGTCCGCTCATTGCAATAGCAGGCAATTTACCTTCTGCTTTTTTAGGAATATACAAGTCGGCAGCAAGTGTAACTCCATACCGGTTATGGAAAGTCACTTTGCTATGATTTACCTTATCGCTTTGGGGAAATACTTTATCCCATTCTTGCGTCAAATTCAATTCTTCTTCCACCATACCATCTTGATTTGCTGATTTGTTCTCTTGTTTTTGATTGCCACCCGTTCCACATGCACAAACAAAAAATGTCAAAAACAATGCTGTAATTAATGATTTTGCCATATCTTTTCGATTTATTTACTTTGCTTTATTTATAAGCTCTTTCAAAAATACCTGCACAATCTTCATCAGTCATTTCGCAAGGATTAGCAGTAAAAAGTCCACCCATTGTTTCACGGGCATTACGAGCCAAGGTCATGCATTCTTCTTTTTTAATGCCATAATCACTCATCTTCAGATTATCCACACCACATGCTTTCTGAAGTTCAGCAAGAGCGGTCAGGAAATCTTCCGGCTTCGAAGCATCTTTCATACCCATAGCACGCGCCATCTTAACGAATTGCCCATCGCATGCATGCTTTTCCACAAAGAAACGATAAAATTCATTGGAGATCATAATTAATCCGGCACCGTGAGGTAAATCATAATGGTAAGCACTCATGGCGTGTTCCATCGAGTGTTCTGCAGTTGTACTATTCAATTGCATGGTCAGCCCGGCAATCGTACTTCCATAAGCCACGGCTTCACGGGCTTCTATATCATCTCCATTTTTCACAGCACGAGGCAAATGCTTGGCTATATTTTCGATTGCCGACAAAGCAATCGGTTCGCTCAATACATTGACAAAACGACTTATCATAACTTCCGTATTGTGGAACAATGCATCAAATCCTTGGTATGCTGTATATTTAGCAGGAACAGTACGCATCAGCTCCGGGTCGACAATGGCAAGTACCGGATTTAAGTTCGGATTACCAAAACCTATTTTCTCATTGGTTTCACGGTTTGAGATAACTCCCCAGCAATTGATTTCAGAACCTGTACCCGAAGTAGTAGCAATTGTAACAATAGGAAGTCCCGGATACTGCAAAAGTTGGGCCTTTCCTGTACCTCCACACACATAATCCCATAAATCACCGGGATTGGTCGCCATAGCCGATACCGCTACAGCCGAATCGAGAACAGCACCTCCTCCCAATGCAAGGATAAAATCGCATACATTTTCTTTGGCACAAAACGCAGCTTCCATCACCACTTCTTTTGATGGATTCTCATGAATATTATTACAAATGACATAAGCTACGCCTGCTTTATCCAATTGCGTTGCCACACGGTCGAGTGTCCCGTTCATCTTTACCGATTTACCATTGGAAATCAATAACAATGCTTTCTTTCCCGGCAATTCCTGCTTGCCCAACTCATTTAATTTACCACGCCCGAAAAGAAGTTTAGTCGGCGTAAAAAGATTAAATTCCATATTCATAAATCTTACCTCCTGATTTAAATTTTACCCATCAATTCTAATTCATCTCTGATTGTGTGAACAAAGGTAAAGCAGATATTTTGCAACGAATTTGTTGTGAAGCTCAAATATCATTGTTGAGAAGGTCAATTCTCATAATCTGCCATGTTATTGGGTTAATAAAATAAAATGGAATATCAGGTAGAATTTAACAGCAAACAGTAAAGGAAAGATACTGACATTTCCACCCAAAAACGATGATGTTTTTATAAAATGCCATCACCTTTTTGGAACTTCTTCATGTAAATGAACATCTTTCTCCTCTAAAAAGCATATTTAACATATATTTCCCGTAAAACTATTCAAAATATTTTGTAATTACAGATATAAGTATTACATTTGTACTACAATAAAAATGGAGCCGCACTTATAGAATCGGGAAACTCATCAATTTAGAAAGAAATACCGAGAACAGCTTCATTTTCCAATGGCGGGCCACGCCTTCGGGTAGCATTTATGCCGGTGGATTACAAAGGAAATGGGCACTCAAATCATGTTTTATCGGAGTTTCGTCACGTCTAAGGGTGCGGCTTTTTATTTTTCTGGTTTCTATGCGAAGGTTCTGTTACTTAAAAAATGCAGAATCTTCGCTTTGCTTTTTATTTTTACTGCCGATTGGCCGTTTGAGTACTTTTTATACACACAAAAGAAAAAATGATATTTTATTTTTCAGCAACAGGCAATTCGCTTTGGATAGCCCGGCAAATAGGCGGAATGTTATCTGATTCTGTTTATAACCTAATAGAAGCCGCCTCAACAAATGAAACATATACCTTACAAAAAAACGAAAGCGTTGGGTTTGTCTTTCCGGTTCATGCATGGGGAGTTCCCCGAACTGTCATAAAGTGCATGCGTAATCTTCACTTTACACATAAACCCGATTATGTCTATTTTATATGTACATGTGGCGATGACACTGGCAAAACCGCTTCGGTATTTATACGTGAATGTCAACACTGCGGATGGGAATGTAATGCCGGTTTCTCTGTTATAATGCCCAATACATATGTATGTTTACCGGGGTTTGACACCGATGCCCCGGAAGTAGAGCATGAAAAATTAAAGCAAATGTCCGAACGGATAAAAAATATAACTACCAATATCCACAACCACATTTGCTTGTTCGATTGTAAAGAAGGTACCATCCCTTGGATAAAAACATATCTTATCCAACCTCTCTTCAACTGGTTTTTAATGTCTCCAAAGTGGTTTCGCTCGTTAGATACTTGTATTTCATGCGGAATATGTGAAAAAGTTTGTCCTTCCCAAAACATCTATATGGAAAATGGCAAACCGAAATGGGGAAAACAATGCACAATGTGCCTGGCTTGTTATCATCATTGTCCGAAACATGCCATCGATTATGCCAGACAAACAAAAGCAAAGGGACAATACACCATGCCTTTTCTTTCAAAAAAAACACATATTGTTACTCCGGAAAATGAAAAGAAAGGGTAAATTGACTACCTTCTCCGATAATCGACTGTACCGTCAGTTGCCCGTTATGTAAATTCATAATCTGCTTACAGATACTG
>DXCG01000058.1 GCA_019116145.1 Candidatus Phocaeicola gallistercoris | reverse complement strand
AATGTATACAACTGGATAAGAAGTAAAATGAATGTGACCCGGATAGACTTACGCGAGATAACTGATGAGGAGATAGATAAGATAAAGAAGAGAATTACGGTTTGGGCTCGATCGGAGGCAGAGGAAGTATTCAATGCACGGTATGTGATAACTTATCCTATCCGTAGCCGTAAATCTGTTTATATGGGAAAATACCGTCATCGTTTGGATTGGATTCTTCTTAAAGAGAGTGGTTCTTTGACCGTATCTTTTTTAGTAACTAGGAAAGGGCAACGCCATCTCGACCAATACATCGAAGATGTGAAAGGTGCTTTCCGCTTTGAGGATTGATAGGAAAAGGGTAAAAGCCATATAAGCTATTCGACTTGGTTTATATGGTTTTTATTTTTCTATGTTTTTCTTGTTTTTCTTCCAGTCTTCTATTCCTTTATCTAAGTTGTAGACATTAAATCCTAATTCTGTTAGAATATTTGCCGCTTTTCTGCTTCTGCGCCCGCTCTTGCAATACACCGCAACAGGAGCTTCTTTATTTAAGAGTTCTTGGGCTTCGGATGAAAAATTTTTGTCTAAAATATTAAGATTGATGCTTCCCGGAATGTGCCCATCGCTATATTCGGCAACAGTGCGTACATCGACACATTGTACATCCTCTTCTTGGATGAGGCTTTCAAATTCATCGGATGAAAGATGCTGGACTTTCGGATTGATGTTACAGCCTACGAGTGTAGTTATGCAAGTATAAATAAAGAAGAAAGGAAAGAGATGTTTAATTTTCATGGGATGTGTGATTGAATTTAAATTCGCGGAATGTTTCATTTTCTTTGTATGTATGGATATAAAATCTGATTTTATCGCCTTTATGCAGTTGTGATTTGTAGTTCGACAAAGGTACCGATAGGTAGATGTTTCGTGTAAAGGCTTCATAATCGTTGTTCCTGTCGTGGAACAATCGTAAGTTTAGTGTTTGTATGCCGTTGTGAGAGGTTATGCCTTCGTCTATGAAATGATAATAATGCACTTTGTCTTTGGCTTTCTCTTTTACAATCAGGTTCAGATAGTTCCCCGATAACCAGATGCTTTGAATGTCTACGGGATCGGTTTTTAAGTTATCTCCGAATACAGAAAGAGGTAACGGATTGACAGACAATACTAACTGGCACGTATAGAGTTTGGCAGTGTTTGCTTGTAGTAATTCATACATAGACAGTGCCCGGTATAAAGAATCGGGTGTTAAGCCATCGGATTGTAACGGGTTTTCAAGTATATACCGATTATTATTGTCTGTTGTGAGTGCAGTGACGTTTCCTTGTTCGTTTGTATGGATACAAACAAATTCGGTTATAACATTGGGGTAGGTATATGTATCTTTCTGACAAGCTGTGAAAAATACACCTGTTAAAAAGAGTAATGAGGCAAATATGCGTTTCATACATGTATTGCTTTCATGTGATTGATAACCGGATTGGCATACATCGTTAAAAGACAGTGGTATAAGAAAGTTACATCCTTGTGAGGTAATAGGATTAAATCTAACTTTTGTTGTATATATGCTTCAAAGCGTTTTTTCTCTTCGTGGGTATATTTGTCGGAAAATTGATTGTTGTTTTCTAATAAATCGTAGGCAATATAGTTCCCCGGATACAGATGGTAGTTGCGATGAATTTTGACATCTATGAGCTTGGCAAGCTGGATGAATAAATCTTTTTTAGGAAGGTTTCGTAAAGTCTCTAATTCATTGTTGATGCATTCGTCTGTTTGGAAATAGATGCGCCCTTTGTATCCGAAAATACCGGTTTGCATGTTGACAAGGTCGTCTTGAAATGTTTTTTTGAAATCTTTGGAATCTCTTTTTTGTTGCATTTCTTGTGCTTTAAGATAATCGCAGGGGTCGTATTCGTACGATAAAGCGAGAGGGACAATATTTAATTCTTTTAGTCGGTCGATGGCATTGTTCCCTTCTCCTGCAATAGCCAACATTTTTAAAACGCTTTCTTGTGTAAGATCGTTCGAGTCTTTAGCACGACCTTCCCGTTGTGCTATCCAGATATTTTCTTTCTTTGTTGTAATGGCAAAATGAATGTATTTAGACATGCGTGTAGACGATTCTAATATCTGTTTCATCGATATGGAACGTTGCACGATGAATGCTTTGTTTAAGCGCACCAACTTTTTTATCCATGGATAAATAAGCAGATTATCACCGATGGCTATTTCTGTTGTGTTGGGGAATTTATTGTCAATCAGTCCTTTTGATAAAAGTCCCGGATCGAGAACAATATCCCGGTGGTTAGAGATGAACGTATAATTTCTGGTTTTATCGGTTAACGATGCGATATTTAATGTGAATCCATCGCTGTGCTGCTCTAATATTTTTTGGATTAAGGGATAAAAAATGGCTATTTGTACATCCAAATTCGTTTTGCACTGACGTAATTGTTGTTTAAGAATGTCGGGGGATACTCCTGGCATAATATGGGAAACGACAGAAAGGAAAGAGGCATCGGCCAATAGTTCATCAAATACCTGTGGAAGTTCTTCGGGGGTATATGGACGTATTTCATCGAATTCTGCAGGAATGTTCATGGTAAATTGTCTTTAGTAGGTGTTAAAATAGGAGTCTTTATTTTAAATGAAATGATTTTCAATGATATCAGTCATAATATCTTTCATGTCTATGCCGGCAGCACGTGCCTGCTGTGGGATGAAACTGGTAGCAGTCATTCCGGGTGTAGCATTGATTTCAAGCAGATTGATTTTTTTTCCTTCTGTGATGATATAGTCGACACGTACAATGCCTTTACACCCCAAGATGTCGTAAATGGCAGAAGTGAGTTGTTGTACACGGTTAGTCAGTTCAGGACTAATGCGTGCCGGAGTAATTTCTGTTACTTGTCCGTTGTATTTTGCATTAAAATCGAAGAACTCATTCTTGCTTACTACTTCTGTAATGGGAAAGACAACCGATTTATTTTTTGTTTTGTAACATCCGTTTGCCAGTTCAATGCCGTTCATAAATGCTTCTATCATCGCATCGTCCGATTCGGCGAAAGCAGCTTGAAGAGCCGGTTGGATTTGTTCTTTTGTCTTTACTTTGGTTACACCGAAGCTGGACCCGCTAGCATTGGGTTTGATAAAACAAGGTAAGCCGATTTTTTCAATGACGTCTTCATCGCTGATGCCCCTGTTTTTATGTACCAACATCGATTCTGCAACCTGTACACCGAATCCTTTTAAATATTGGTTGGTCATGAATTTATTGAAAGTCAAAGCCGAAACCAATACATCGCAAGTGGAATAAGGGATGTCCAATAACTCGAAATATCCCTGCAGAAATCCATTTTCTCCCGGTGTCCCGTGGATAGTAATGTAAGCAAAATCGGGCTTAATTCTCTTCCCGTTTTTCATAAAGCTGAAGTCGTTTTTATCGACCGGACAGTATGAACCGTTGTCAAGTATAGCATTCCATCCTTTTTTACTAAGTTCTATGATATATAAATCATATTTGTCTTTGTCGATGAACGAATAAATTCCGGCAGCACTTTTCATTGAGACATCGTGTTCAGACGAGTCGCCTCCTGCCACAATAGCAATAATACGTTTCATAATTCTTCTCTGTTACAGATGTATGTCCTCCATTTATCCAGCAAGAGCGTCATGTCTTTAGGCAAATCGGAAGTGAAAAACATTTCCTGACCAGTACGGGGGTGAATAAAACCCAATGTCTTGGCATGCAGAGCTTGTCGGGGGCAAATGGAGAAACAGTTGTTTACAAATTGTTTGTATTTACTAAAATGAGTTCCTTTTAATATTTCGTGTCCTCCATATCGTTCGTCATTAAATAGAACATGTCCGATATGCTTCATGTGTACACGTATCTGATGAGTACGCCCTGTTTCAAGAACACATTTCACGAGAGTAACATATCCTAAGCGTTCCAATACGCGATAGTGGGTAATAGCATGTTTCCCTTGGGTAGGATCGCTCATTACAGCCATTTGCATACGGTCTTTGGGATTTCGTCCGATGTTTCCTTCTATGGTTCCTTCATTTTCATCGATGATTCCCCAAACCAATGCATTGTATTCACGCTTAGTTGTTTTATTGTAGAATTGCAGTCCCAAATTGGTTTTAGCATCCGGAGTTTTTGCAATGACTAATAATCCAGATGTGTCTTTGTCGATACGGTGTACCAATCCAACCTGTGGGTCATTGGGATCATAGGTAGGAACATTTCGTAGATGCCATGCAATAGCATTGACCAAAGTACCGTGATAGTTGCCACAGCCGGGGTGAACAACCAATCCGGCCGGTTTGTTTACTACCATCAGATCATTGTCTTCATATATGATGTTAAGTGGAATATCTTCAGGGATAATGTCGTTTTCATAACGTGGACGGTTCATCATGACCGTCAGGACATCAAGAGGCTTAACCTTGTAGCTGCTTTTTACTGGTTTCCCATTTGCCAAGATATAGCCTCCGTCTGCAGCCATTTGAATCCGGTTGCGTGAAGCATTGACAATTCTTTCAAAAAGATATTTGTCAATACGTATCGGAGTTTGTCCTTTGTCGACAGTGAAACGGAAATGCTCATATAAACCCGTGGACTGATCAATCGGTTCAATGTCATCCAACTCTAAGGTATCGTTTATTTCATCTGGGTATTCTTCCATTTTTTTCTTTTCCCTGTTAGAACCACGATGGGTCTACTTGTGCTTCCTCTTCCTTTGTCGTGTCTGTTACAATCAGCGGTTCCATTGCCAAAGAATCACGCATATAAACTTTTCCTACACATAATGTGAGTAGGGCTTCATTAGGAACTTTATCGCCGGTTTTTAAGTTTTTGCCTTTGTATTTGATTCCATATACCCAATCTTGTTCTCCCGGGACAATTTCCGGTTCTGTCAGTTTGAATCCCATAGCTTTTAGTTTGGCTACGGCTTGACGTACAGAGCTGTTGTCTATGATGTTAGGTATTGTGATAAGGGGAATTTGTGTCGTGTTGATTGTCAGATAAATAATTCTTCCTTCTTTTACCCGCATCCCACCTATCGGGGTTTGGTCGAGAATAATGCCGGGGCGTTGTGTCTTCACATAGCTTGAGTCGATAACAATACCTTGCATGTGTTGTTGTTTTAAGAGGTTTTGTGCTTCTTCTATTGTTTTGTATTTAATGTTGGGTACCACATAAGATTCTCCGTGCCGTGTATAAATATCAATACCCCATAATGCTCCTAAGACAGATACAACAATAACAAAGATCATAGCTATGATATTGAGCCAAAAAAATTTGTTCTGTTTAAACGAAAAAAAGCTTTTTATCTTTATCATATAATGTGTAAATATTGTTGTCGCAAAGATAGTATTTTTCTTTCATAAAACGAACCGGCAAATAGTTCTTGCTTAATTTATAACAGAAAACCGCAAACGACATGATGTTGCTTGCGGTTTCACTGTAAACTTTATTGATTATTATGCTTTAACGCCGTTGTATTCGTCCGAAACGGTTAATTTCTTGCGTCCTTTTGCCCGACGTGCAGCTAAAACTCGGCGACCATTTGCTGTTGCCATTCTTTCACGGAATCCGTGTTTGTTTTTTCTCTTTCTGTTAGAAGGTTGGTAAGTTCTTTTCATCTCTGTATATTATTTTATGTTATTCTTCTTTATAAGATTCGGGTTGCAAAATTAGCGACTTTTTTTTAATAAACCAATAGCTAAGATATTTTTAGACAAATCTTTTTGTGTTTTTTCGGGATTTAGATTAATTTTGTCCGGATTTTGAATGGCATATTAATAATTTATTTAGTAACAGATAAAAATTATAGTTATGATTAATGCTCAAGACATTAAAATTGGAACAGCAATCCGCATGGATGGCAAATTGTATTTTTGCATTGATTTCTTGCATGTAAAACCGGGAAAAGGGAATACTTTCATGCGTACGAAGCTGAAGGATGTGGTTGATGGTTATGTGTTGGAACGTCGCTTTAATATTGGTGAGAAATTGGAAGACGTGCGTGTGGAACGTCGTCCTTATCAATATTTGTATAAAGAGGGAGAAGATTATATATTTATGAATCAAGAGACTTACGAACAAGTACCCATTGCTCACGATTTGATAGAAGG
The DNA here is from genome assembly GCA_019116145.1 of Candidatus Phocaeicola gallistercoris. Taxonomy (GTDB): domain Bacteria; phylum Bacteroidota; class Bacteroidia; order Bacteroidales; family Bacteroidaceae; genus Phocaeicola; species Phocaeicola gallistercoris. The sequence continues at coordinate 2,510 of DXCG01000058.1, read as the reverse complement.
CGTTGACTTCCTGAAAGAAGAAATGGTAGTAGAAGTTGTATCGGATGCTTCTACAGATACTATTTTGTTCGCGGAACTTCCTGTTAAAGTTCAATTGAAAATTACTTATACAGAACCGGGATTGAAAGGTGATACTGCAACAAATGCAACAAAACCTGCAACATTGGAAACCGGTGCAACTGTACGTGTTCCTTTGTTTATTAATCAAGATGAAACTATTGAAGTCGATACTCGTGATGGTTCTTACGTAGGACGTGTGAAAGCATAAATTATTCGTTGATATAAATATTCAAGCAGTTATTCCCTGTATATTAAAAGGGAATAGCTGCTTTTATTTTTTTTGTATTGTATGAGTTGAAAAATTCCTGAAGACAAAGAATAGTATTTCTGCGTCGAAAAAAAAGAAAGACGATGGCTTTTGGAGGAGTTTGTCTGCATGAAAAGCAGAAAGAAGAGAATAAACTCAGGTAAAATAAAAGATGCTTTAAAGAAAGACGTATATTTGTAACATAAACCGAAAAATCAGATTATGAGATATTCTTTTATTGTCCCCGTTTATAATAGACCGGACGAGGTAGATGAATTGTTGCAAAGTCTTACCAAACAGACGTGTGGCGATTTCGAAGTCCTTGTTGTGGAAGATGGTTCTTCTGTGCCTTGTAAGTATGTGGTGGAGAAGTATCGTACATTGCTGGATGTGCATTATTTTAATAAGCCTAATTCCGGACCGGGACAGACGCGCAATTTTGGTGCGGAACGTAGTAAGGGGGAATATCTGCTGATTTTGGATTCTGATTGTGTGTTGCCTCCGGGGTATTTGGCGGCTGTTGATGAAGAGTTGAGGCAGCGACCAGCCGATGCTTTTGGAGGACCGGATTGTGCACACAGTTCTTTTTCGCCTATACAAAAAGCGATAAATTATGCTATGACTTCTTTCCTGACGACGGGAGGGATCAGGGGCGGGAAGAAAAAAATGGATAAATTTTTTCCTCGCAGTTTTAATATGGGTGTACGCGCCGATGTGTATAAATCATTAGGAGGTTTTTCGGATATGCGTTTTGGCGAGGATATCGATTTCAGTATTCGTGTGTTGAAGGGCGGATATGTGTCGCGGTTGTTTTCTAAAGCATGGGTATGGCATAAGCGTCGTTCTAATTTCAGAAAATTTTTCAAGCAGGTATATAATTCGGGAATTGCCCGTATTAATTTATATAAGAAATATCCCGATTCATTAAAAATCGTTCATTTGCTTCCGGCTGTTTTTACCATTGGCGTTGTATTCTTGTCGCTTGTCTTTTTTTCGGGTCTTATTTTCTTAGGAATAACATTGTTGCAGGATATAATTCCCGGGGATGGGAAAATGCAGATTGCCATGGCTCTTATGTGTATTGGGCTACTGCCGTTATTGTTGTTTTCCCTGCTGGTTTTTGTGGATGCTTCTGTGCAAAATAAAAGTGTGAAAATAGGTATACTTTCTACGATTGCTTCGTTTATACAATTAGTGGGGTATGGAACCGGCTTTTTAGCTGCTTGGTGGAAGCGATGCGTATGGAATAAAGGTTCGTTCTCCGCGTTTGAGAAAAACTTTTATTCATGAGGGAAATAAGAAATGAATATCAAACAATGGGCGACAGATGACAGACCGCGTGAGCGGATGATATTGCATGGGGCTACTGCGTTAAGTAATGCGGAACTACTTGCAATTCTAATTGGGTCTGGAAGTACGGATGAATCGGCGGTAGAGCTAATGCGAAAAATATTGGGTGATTATCGGAATAGTTTAAATGAACTGGGGAAGTTATCAATAAATGAGTTGTGCCGGTATAAGGGAATAGGTCAGGCTAAAGCGGTTACTATTCTTGCTGCAGCAGAATTGGGGAAACGTCGCGCCCGGGAAATTGAGGTAGACCGTGATCAAATACGCTGTTCTACGGATATTTATCGTATCTTTCATCCAATAATGTGTGATTTGTCTGTAGAAGAATGTTGGGTATTGTTGTTGAATCAGTCGGCAAAGGTTATCGATCGTGTGTGTATTAGTCGAGGGGGACTTGCTTCTACACAGGTTGATATCCGTTGTGTTTTACGGGAGGCTTTGGTAAAACGTGCAATATCTATCGTCTTGTGTCATAACCATCCTTCTGGGAATATTTCTCCGAGTCTGGATGATGATCGGTTGACTCAATCTTTGCGGCGTGCTGTTGAGGCTGTTAATATTCGATTGCTTGATCATTTAATTGTTTCCGGATCGGGTTACTATAGTTATGCTGATGAGGGGCGAATTATATAATATATTAAATAAAGGTATATTCCAAATACCCGTAATGTTTTCGCTTGTTGTTTTTTGTTTGTATAACATGTTGTTTTCCAGTTGCTTGCTGTTTCTGTATTAAAAAAGTCCCAAAAAAATAGTGTATAAAGTTTGGATGTTACGTGTAAAGTGCGTACTTTTGCAACCGCTTTGGAAGGGAAACCGTTCCGGTTTGTTCCGGGCGTGCATTTTTAACGTG
>DXCG01000057.1 GCA_019116145.1 Candidatus Phocaeicola gallistercoris | reverse complement strand
GGGAAAAGGGAGCTCAATATCTGAAGAAAATGGGAGGTATCATTATGATTGCTTCTATCATCATTTGGTTTTTAGGATATTATCCGAATCATGACTCTTACCCGACCACAGCCGAACAGCAAGAAAATTCTTATATCGGACAAATAGGAAAAGCCATCGAACCTGTAATCACTCCTTTAGGTTTTGACTGGAAAATGGGAATTGGCATCTTGTCTGGTATTGGAGCAAAAGAACTTGTTGTCAGCACTTTGGGCGTTTTATATACAAACGACAATGAGGCAGACAGCATAAACTTAGCCGATCATTTACACATTACACCCCTTATTGCATATACATATATGCTGTTTGTCTTGATTTATTTTCCTTGCATTGCAACCATCGCAGCAATAAAAAATGAATCGGGAAGCTGGAAATGGGCTATGTTTTCCGCAGGCTACACTACCCTGTTGGCATGGATTGTTTCATTCCTCGTTTATCAAATAGGAAGTCTATTCTCTTAAAAAGCAACAATCTAAAAACAAAGATAACATGAATATACAAGACACTATCGTGTACATTATTGTCTTTCTTTGCATCATTTATGCGGGAAAACATTTCTTCCGTTTCTTTAAAAAAAAGAAAAATATAAATTGTAATTCCGGATGCAGCAACTGTGGTTTTAACAAGCAACAAACATGCAACCTCAAAGAAAAAACAAAAAAATAACAGTAATGTATTGCATATTCAAAAATTAGTTATACCTTTGCAACGCATTTGAGAAATACATACAGTTAAACGAATGGTTCCTTGGATGAGTGGCTTAGTCAGCGGTCTGCAAAACCGTGTACGGCGGTTCGAATCCGCCAGGAACCTCGAAAAAGAATCCCGCAAAAACGGGATTCTTTTTTTATATCTTTCATTCTAAAGCAAATAAGGCATCATCATCAAGTGCGTGCAAATGTTTCTCCGATATTATTTTCTTTGTCAGCTCGGGATTATCCGTTCTGAATATCAAAATTCCTTTTCCTCCCAACAAGAACGAATACATGTAAGAAATTCCTACGCCGGCATCGCTCATAACCCGCACAGCATCGGCGGCACGTCCCGGCTGATTATCCAACGTAATGGCAAAGACTTCCGACAAATTGACCGATATGCCCAGCTCTTTCAATGCATCGTAAGCACGCATCGGTTCTGAACATATTATCCGATAAATACCATATTCCACTGTATCGGATATCGTAGAGGCTATCAGCTGAATATTCAATTCTTTCAGCAAATCGAGCACTTTCAACAATGTGCCCGACTTATTTTCAATAAAAACAGATAACTGATGTACAACCATATCTTACTTAAATTAATGTTTTACGCAAATCTTTTACTCTAACCGCTTTCCCTTCCTGCTTCGGGATAACGCCCTTTGGAAGCAACTTGACTACGGGAGTGATGAGAATTTCATCTTTCAGCCGGCGAACAATCTCTTTAGTCAACGTTTGCAAGCGCGGATAATCATCGACAAACTCTTTAAGCTCCACTTCCACCGTCATCAGGTCGTTTGCTTCCTCATTGGTAAGAGTAATCAGATAGTCGTTGCCCAGTTCTTCAAATTGCATTAAAATGTTTTCTATCTGAATAGGGAATATATTCACTCCTTTCAGTATCATCATATCATCGCTACGACCTTTCATTCTATCCAACCGCTTATGATGGCGCCTGCACGGACACTCCCCGGGAAGGATACGTGTCAAGTCGCGGGTACGATAGCGAAGCAACGGCATTGCTTCCCTGCTGAGCGTAGTAAGTACCAACTCGCCTATTTCACCTTCCGGTACAGGTTCCAACGTTTCAGGATCGACAATCTCCACAATATAATAGTCTTCCCATATATGCAAACCGTTTTGTTCTGTACATTCGAAAGCAACACCGGGACCACACATCTCCGACATGCCGAAAGAATTGTAAGCCTTTACGCCCAACATATCTTCTATCCGTTTCCGCTGCTCCTCCGAATGAGGCTCAGCACCGATAATCAATGTCTTCAACTTGGTATCGCGACGAGGATCGATTCCCATCTCTGCCATTACTTCGTACAAGCGTCCGGCATAACTCGGAATAGCATGCAATGCCGTTGTCCCGAAGTCGGTAATAAACTTTATCTGCCGTTTGGTATTGCCTGCTGCAGCAGGAACCGTCAGCATGCCCAACCGCTCGGCACCATATTGGAAGCCTAACCCTCCGGTAAACATGCCATATCCCGAACTATTCTGGAAAATATCTCCTGCACGCAAACCCACCATATACAGACAACGTGCCACAGCATTTGCCCATTCGTCCAAATCGCGCTGTGTGTGCAGTATGACTGTGGGTGTACCGGTTGTACCGCTCGAAGAGTGCAACCTGACCACCTTCTCCATAGGAACGGTAGACAATCCGAACGGATAGTTATCGCGCAAGTCTTGCTTGGTAGTAAAAGGTATTTTATATAAATCGTCCAATGAACGGATATCTTCCGGTTTCAAATGCAAATCGTCAAAACGTTTCTTGTAAAAAGGTGAATTCATGCACTGCCGTACAGTCTTCTTCAACCGTTCCAGTTGCAGATTTTCAATTTGTGTCCGTGTTAAAGTTTCTAATTCTTTGTGTAAGTACATAGCATTTTTTTCTTAGATTTTGTTTCCAAAGATAACGATTTTCTTACATACAATGCCTTTTTACGCAAAAAACATGAAGAAATTGTTAGGAATTCGTGAAGACGTTTCAAAGATTCCTACAGAAAAACATCTTGAAACCTCCCGATGTTTTTCTACACGTCCCACCAAATACATTTATTAACAATTTTGTAATATATATTTATCTTTATTTCAGAAAACATCTTTTTTTTCAAAAAAAATGTTTTTATTTCAAAAAAAAAGCAATACCTTTGCATCGAAAATAAAAACACAAACTTTGTGTTTACTTCGAAAAACATAAAGAGTAAGAAATAAAAACTTAAACACATTAAATTAAATAACTATGAAATTTTTCGTAACTTTGATTATTATCTTTATATCAGCTGGTATCCTTTGTTACCTTATCGGAGCAGACCCTTTAAATAAAACATTCGATGCGCTTTATTGTTGGTTCGGTTCATGGGTACTTGTTATAGGAACAAGACTTTTTGTATTTTCAAATATTTGGTGGCAGCATAATATACATGAAGAAGGAAGTTGGGAACTTACTGCATATTGCATTCTATTTCCACTTCTATACGTAATATGCCCAAGTGAATTCATTCTTAGCTATTTACATTATTAATCTTATGTATATGAAAAAAAATCATACCATCTGGATAACTGCATTACTCTTGTTGATACTCAACTTATATCTTTTCAATGCAAATCCTTTACACAAAAATTTATCATACACTCCCGTTTTTAACATTACATTTATTTGGCTTTGTATTAGTCTTGCATTAAGAAAAAAATTTTTCAAAAACTACGACAATAAAAGCGAAAAAGGGAAATGGATAGGAGTAGTATGTGTAGGTATATTTGCACTTATATACCTCATTTGGCCTCATTGATGACTCTATGCTCTTAAAACAATTTCCGTTCCTGCTCATATCATTGATTAGTGCAGGAACTTTATTTTTGCATTCACCCTACGTAATAGGTGAAGAACTTTTACTCAAACAATATGCATTCATTGGGGGCGGATTATTAGCAGGGTTAGTGATACTTTTAAGACGGAATAACTATATCAGATATGACATAACAACTATAGCAATTATAGGCTTCATATTCTTATTACTTATTGGTAAAGTTATTTCGACACAACCCGAACAATGCCTTCCATTACTTTCCTTTATTTTGTTACTTATATTTTTCAAGGAAAACAAAATATCGGAACAGACAATCAGTTTATGCCTTATTTCTTTTTCAGTTTTACTATCCACATACGGTATTTTACAGTTTTTCCATATCATAAATTCCATCTCGCATTTTACAGTCTCCGGCACATTCGATAATCCTACAGGCTTTGCCGCTTGCCTGTCATCAACATTTCCTCTCACCTTTTCTATCATAAAATATAATAAAGCCATTGCCATTTTCTGCATATTTACCATAGCTATAGCTATCATCCTTTCCGCCTCTAGAACAGGAATTGTCAGCATAGGAATCACAACAACCGTGTATTTATACAAACAAATTCAACTAAAATCTATACGTATAAAATTCCTATTTCTAATTATTCCCTTAAGTATTTGTTTGTTCATTGTACTTATTCTCATAAAAAAAGAATCTGCATTAGGCAGATTATTCATATGGCAAATTACGTGGAATATGGTAAAAGACAATCCTTTAGGAAGAGGAAGTGGTACATTTATTGCCCATTATATGCAATATCAGGCAGATTTTTTCAAACTTCATCCTAATAGTGATACTACTTTATTAGCCGATAATATATTTCATCCTTTTAACGAGTTCTTATTTTTAACTGTAGATTATGGAATTATAACCACTTTCATTCTAATTGCTCTCATATTCATTGGTCTATATCACACAAAAATTAAGCAGTTTTATGCTCTCTGCCTATTAAGCATAGGTATTTCTTCCTTATTTTCTTATCCTTTCAAATATCCTTTCATTTGGTTCATAACCGTTTTCTGCCTATCTCAATGTACAAGTAAAAACAATCTATATATACATTCATATTTTTTCAAACTAATTTTAGGAGGAATCATATTAATAGGAAGTGGTCTTTTAGAAAAAGAAATCAAGTTCCACCACAATTGGAATAAAGCGGCACTATTAATATCGAGAAATCAAACAAAACAATCTCTTGAATTGTACAAAAAACTATATACAATTAATCATAAAAACAACCTATTCTTGTACAACTATGGAGCGGAACTAAACAGAACGCAATCTTACAAAGAAAGTATAGATGTTCTCAATCAATGCACTAAATATTGGAACGATTATTACATAGAAATACTTCTTGCTAATAACTATATAAACTTACAAGAATGGAACGCTGCCGAAAATCATTTTCAAAAGGCATCTGATATGTGTCCAAACAGGTTCTTTCCACTATACAAACTTCATATTATCTATCAGCAGACAAATCAAGAAAAACTTGCAACGGAAATGGCTAAAACAATAATCAATAAAAAAGTAAAAATCAATTCCCCCCTTATTCATTCTATAAAAAATAGGATGAAAAAATTTTTACTTTCAAATGACTGACAACTCCATATTTTCTTTCTATACATACAATGCCTTTTTACGCAAAAAACATGAAGAAATTGTTAGGAATTCGTGAAGACGTTTCAAAGATTCCTACAGAAAAACATCTTGAAACCTCCCGATGTTTTTCTGCACGTCTCATCAAATACATTTATTAACAATTTTGCAATATATATTTATCTTTATTTCAAAAAACATTTTCTTTTCAAAAAAAACGTTTTTATTTCAAAAAAATCAATAACTTTGCATCAAAAATAAAAGAAATATAT
>DXCG01000056.1 GCA_019116145.1 Candidatus Phocaeicola gallistercoris | reverse complement strand
ATGGATCACAGGTCGCCAAATTGAAGCAGCTCGTATTGCCGTAACAAGATATATGCAACGTCAAGGTCAGATTTGGATCCGTATATTCCCGGATAAACCAATTACCCGTAAGCCTGCTGATGTACGTATGGGTAAAGGTAAAGGTAATCCGGAAGGCTTTGTTGCTCCAGTAACTCCGGGACGTATCCTGATTGAAGTAGAAGGAGTATCTTTTGAAGTAGCAAAAGAAGCTTTGCGCCTGGCGGCTCAAAAACTTCCTGTTACAACTAAGTTTATTGTTAGACGTGATTATGACGCAAGTCAAAATGCTTAATTGATATGAAGATTGCAGAAATTAGAGAAATAGCTACCAATGAATTGGCTGAAAGAATTCAGACCGAAGTTGCTAATTATAATCAGATGGTGCTGAACCATTCAATTTCTCCATTGGAAAATCCTGCACAAATCAAGTCATTGCGTAGAACTATTGCGCGTATGAAATGTGAATTGCGTCAGAGAGAACTTAACAACAAATAATGGGTCTTATGGAAGGTAGAAATTTAAGAAAGGAAAGAACAGGTGTTGTAATCAGCAACAAGATGGATAAGACCGTTACTGTTGCTGCTAAGTTTAAGGAGAAACACCCTATTTATGGCAAGTTCGTTTCTAAAACGAAAAAATTCCATGCTCATGATGAAAAGAACGAATGCGGAATCGGTGATACCGTTCGTATCATGGAGACTCGTCCTTTGAGCAAAACTAAAAGATGGAGAGTGGGTGAAATAATCGAAAGAGCTAAGTAATTATGATACAAGCAGAATCCAGACTTACAGTATGTGATAACAGTGGCGCAAAAGAAGCTCTCTGCATTCGTGTTTTGGGCGGTACAAAGAGACGTTACGCTTCTGTTGGGGATGTGATTGTTGTCTCTGTTAAGAGCGTGATCCCCTCAAGTGATATTAAAAAAGGTGCAGTATCTAAAGCTTTGGTGGTACGTACTAAGAAAGAAATCCGTCGTGCTGACGGTTCTTACATTCGTTTTGATGATAATGCATGCGTGCTGTTGAATAACGCAGGCGAAATTAGAGGAAGTCGTATCTTTGGACCAGTAGCGAGAGAGTTGCGTAGTGCGAACATGAAAGTGGTTTCACTTGCACCTGAAGTACTTTAATTTTGTAAAAGAGTAAAGTAATGAGTAAGTTACATATTAAAAAAGGCGATACAGTTTACGTAAACTCTGGCGAAGACAAGGGTAAAACTGGACGTGTGTTGAAAGTTCTTGTAAAAGAAGGACGGGCAGTGGTTGAAGGTATCAACATGGTATCTAAGAGCACTAAACCTAATGCAAAGAATCCTCAGGGAGGTATTGTGAAGCAGGAAGCTCCTATTCACATCTCTAACTTGAATCCGGTTGACCCGAAGACAGGTAAACCGACACGTATTGGTAGAAGAGAAAGTTCTGATGGAAGAACATTTGTACGTTACGCTAAAAAATCGGGAGAGGAGATTAAATAATGAGTAATACTGCTAGCCTTAAGAAAGAATATGCAGAGCGTATTGCTCCTGCATTGAAGAATCAATTCCAGTATTCTTCGACTATGCAAATTCCTGTACTCAAGAAGATTGTAATCAATCAAGGTTTGGGTATGGCTGTTGCTGATAAGAAAATTATTGATGTTGCGATCAACGAGTTGACTGCTATTACTGGTCAGAAAGCTGTTGCAACAGTATCACGTAAGGATATCGCAAACTTCAAGTTGCGTAAGAAAATGCCGATTGGAGTGATGGTTACTTTGCGTCGTGAAAGAATGTACGAATTCCTTGAAAAACTTATTCGTGTGGCTTTGCCGCGTATCCGTGACTTTAAAGGTATCGAAAGTAAGTTTGATGGAAGAGGTAACTATACATTGGGTATTCAGGAACAGATTATCTTCCCTGAAATCAATATCGATGGCATTACCAAAATTTTAGGAATGAACATTACTTTCGTAACTTCTGCTAAAACAGACGAAGAAGGTTATGCGCTGTTGAAGGAATTCGGTTTACCGTTTAAAAACGCTAAAAAAGACTGATAGATATGGCAAAAGAATCAATGAAAGCTCGTGAAGTTAGAAGAGCTAAGCTGGTAGCCAAATATGCAGAAAAACGTGCTGCTTTGAAGAAAATTGTGAAATCAGGTGATCCTGTTGCAGCTTTCGAAGCAGCTCAAAAATTGCAAGACCTGCCTAAGAACGCAAATCCGATCCGCTTGCACAACCGTTGTAAGTTGACGGGACGTCCTAAAGGCTATATGCGCCAGTTCGGAATTTCACGTATCCAATTCCGTGAAATGGCATCTAACGGACTTATTCCGGGTGTAAAAAAAGCAAGTTGGTAACGAGTGTTTATTATTAAATATTGTCAGGGTAGTCCTGATTAATTTAACGATTAAATTTATGACAGATCCAATCGCAGATTATCTCACAAGGTTGAGAAATGCAATTAGTGCAAAGCACAGAGTTGTGGAAGTGCCTGCTTCAAATTTGAAAAAGGAAATTACAAAAATCCTGTTTGACAAAGGTTACATCCTGAATTACAAATTTGTTGAAGATGGTCCTCAGGGTACTATCAAAGTGGCTTTGAAGTATGATGCCGTTAATAAGGTGAATGCTATTAAAAAGCTGATTAGAGTATCTACTCCGGGTATGCGTAAGTATACAGGTTACAAGGACATGCCGAGAGTTATTAACGGATTAGGTATTGCTATTATATCTACTTCCAAAGGTGTAATGACTGATAAAGAAGCTTCTGCTTTGAGAATAGGCGGCGAAGTTCTTTGTTATGTATATTAATGGAGGGTAAGCTATGTCAAGAATAGGTAAATTGCCAGTTGTTATTCCTGCAGGAGTGACTGTTACTCTGAAGGATAATGTAGTAAATGTGAAAGGGCCGAAAGGTGAGTTGAACCAATATGTGAATCCCGCTATTGAAGTGACGATCGCAGATGGACATGTGGTGTTGAAAGAAAATGAAAATGAAATGCTTGACAATTTGAAACAGCGTCATGCATATCATGGCTTGTATCGTGCTTTGATTCACAATATGGTTGTGGGCGTTTCAGAAGGTTATAAAAAGGAACTGGAATTGGTCGGCGTAGGTTATCGTGCATCAAATAACGGTAATATCATTGATTTTGCCTTGGGATATACGCATAATATTTTTATGCAGTTGCCTCCTGAAATCAAAGTAGAGACCAAATCTGAAAGAAATAAGAACCCTCTTATTATCTTGGAATCTTGTGACAAACAACTGCTTGGTCAGGTTTGTGCAAAGATACGTTCTTTCCGTAAGCCTGAACCTTATAAAGGAAAAGGTATTAAGTTTGTTGGTGAAGAAATTCGTAGAAAGTCTGGTAAGTCGGCTGGTGCTAAATAATTCTTATAAAATCGAATAATTATGACAACAAAAATAGAAAGACGAATCAAGATTAAATATAGAGTACGCAACAAGATTTCTGGTACTCCGGAACGTCCGCGTATGAGCGTTTTCAGAAGCAATAAGCAGATTTATGTTCAAGTTATTGATGACCTGAACGGAAAGACTTTAGCTGCTGCCTCTTCTTTGGGTATGGCTACCATGCCTAAAAAGGAACAAGCTGCTAAGGTAGGTGAGCTGATTGCTAAAAAAGCACAGGAAGCTGGAATTACGACTGTCGTATTCGACCGTAATGGTTACTTGTATCATGGGAGAGTAAAGGAAGTAGCTGATGCTGCTCGTAACGGTGGACTTAAATTTTAATGAATTATGGCAGTTAATAACAGAGTTAAGATCACTAGTGATATTGAATTAAAAGACAGACTGGTTGCTATAAACCGTGTAACTAAGGTTACAAAAGGTGGTAGAACTTTTAGTTTTGCTGCAATTGTAGTAGTAGGAAATGAAGACGGTGTTATAGGCTGGGGTCTTGGAAAAGCAGGTGAAGTAACAACTGCGATTGCTAAAGGTGTAGAAGCTGCAAAGAAGAACCTGACACGTGTTCCTGTTTTGAAGGGTACTGTACCTCACGAACAGAGTGCTAAATTCGGCGGTGCTCAGGTTTTCATTAAACCGGCTTCGACTGGTACCGGTGTAGTGGCAGGAGGTGCAATGCGTGCTGTATTGGAAAGTGTAGGTGTTACCGATGTTTTGGCTAAGTCTAAAGGCTCATCTAACCCTCATAACCTTGTGAAAGCTACAATCCTTGCTTTGAGTGAAATGCGTGATGCACGTATGGTAGCTCAAAACAGAGGCGTAAGTTTGGATAAAGTATTTAGAGGATAAGGAGGTTTGTATATGTCAACTATTAAGATTAAACAAGTTAAAAGTAGAATTGGTGCTCCCGCAACTCAAAAGAGAACATTGGATGCACTGGGACTTCGTAAATTGAATCATATGGTTGAACGTGAAGCTACTCCTTCAGTTCTGGGTATGGTTGAAAAGGTAAAGCACCTTGTTACAGTCATTAAGTAATAATTAATAAAGAATTTTGCAATTATGAATTTAAATAGTTTACGTCCTGCAGCTGGTTCTACTAAGGCTAGAAAAAGAGTTGGTCGTGGTGCCGGTTCTGGTTTAGGTGGTACTTCTACAAGAGGACATAAAGGAGCAAAATCAAGATCGGGTTATTCTAAAAAGATCGGTTTTGAAGGAGGTCAGATGCCGCTTCAGCGCCGTGTCCCCAAATTTGGTTTTAAGAATATTAATCGTATTGAATACAAGGCTATCAATCTGGAAACTGTTCAAAGCTTGGCTACAGCTAAGAATCTGTCAAAGGTTGGTGTAAATGACTTGATTGAAGCCGGTTTTATTTCTTCTAATCAATTAGTGAAAGTTCTTGGTAACGGTAGTTTAACTACGAAGCTCGATGTAGAAGCTCATGCTTTTTCAAAGAGTGCAGTAGCTGCAATCGAAGCCGTTGGTGGTAATGCAGTAAAACTCTGATTCAATGAGAAAATCTATTGAAACATTAAAGAACATATGGAATATTGAGGATCTGAGACAGCGGATCCTCATTACTATATTGTTTGTCGCAATCTACAGATTCGGTTCGTATGTGGTTCTTCCAGGTATCAATCCTGATATGTTGTCAAAATTGCATGAACAAACAAGTGAAGGTCTTCTTGCCTTGTTGAACATGTTCTCTGGTGGAGCTTTTTCCAATGCATCTATTTTTGCGTTGGGAATTATGCCGTACATCTCTGCATCCATTGTGATTCAGTTGTTGGCGATTGCAGTTCCTTATTTCCAGAAACTACAGCGTGAAGGTGAGAGTGGACGTAGGAAAATTAATCAGTATACACGTATTCTGACAATTTTCATTTTGATTTTCCAGGCACCATCTTATCTGATCAACTTGAAAATGCAGGCAGGTCCGGCTCTTAATGCTTCATTAGATTGGACTTTCTTTATTATTACTTCTACCATCATTTTGGCAGCTGGAAGTATGTTTATTTTATGGCTGGGTGAAAGAATTACGGATAAAGGTATAGGAAACGGTATATCATTGATTATCATGATTGGTATCATTGCTCGTCTTCCTCAAGCTTTCTCAGGTGAATTCGTTTCCCGCCTTGCTTCACCGGGAGCTGGTGGTATCATTATGTTCTTGTTGGAAATTGTGGTGTTGATTTTGGTAATCGCTGCTGCAATTCTCTTGGTGCAAGGTGTCCGTAAAATCCCTGTGCAATATGCGAAACGTATTGTCGGGAACAAGCAATATGGTGGTGCAAGACAATATATTCCTTTGAAGGTAAATGCTGCAAATGTAATGCCGATCATTTTTGCGCAGGCTATTATGTTTATTCCTATTACTTTTATCGGATTTTCAAATGTAGCTTCAGCAAGCGGTATCGCACGTGCTTTTGTTGACCATACTAGTTTTTGGTACAATTTGGTATTTGCTATTTTGATTATTGTATTTACGTGGTTTTATACTGCCATTACAATTAATCCGACGCAAATGGCTGAAGACATGAAGCGGAATAATGGCTTTATTCCAGGAATCAAACCAGGAAAAAGTACTGCAGATTATATTGATACGATTATGTCTCGTATTACTTTGCCGGGTTCTTTATTCTTGGCTATTATTGCTATCCTTCCTGCATTTGCCGGTATTTTCGGGGTTCAAGCTGAGTTTGCGCAATTCTTTGGCGGTACGTCTTTGTTGATTCTTGTAGGTGTTGTACTTGATACTTTGCAACAAGTAGAAAGTCATTTATTGATGCGTCATTATGATGGTCTGTTAAGTTCTGGAAGAATTAGAGGCCGTTCAGGCGTAGCTGCATATTAATTGCATTCAATATGATATTTCTAAAAACAGATGATGAAATAGAATTGTTACGCCAAAGTAATCTCCTTGTGGGGAGAACTTTGGCTGAACTTGCTAAGTTAATAAAGCCGGGGATTACGACAAGGCAACTTGATAAAGTAGCAGAAGAGTTTATCCGAGACCATGGTGCTGTTCCTACTTTCAAGGGATTTCCTAATCCTTATGGCGGTCCTTTTCCAGGTTCAATCTGTACTTCTGTAAATGATCAGGTTGTACATGGTATTCCTAATGATAATCCTTTAAAGGATGGGGATATTATTTCGATTGACTGTGGAACATACATGAACGGGTATTGCGGAGATTCTGCGTATACATTTTGTGTCGGTGAAGTAGAACCTGAAATATTGGCTCTTTTGACAACAACGAAAGAGGCTTTATACAAAGGAATTGAAAATGCTGTTCATGGGAAGCGATTAGGAGATATTGGGTATGCTATTCAGCAACATTGCGAGGCTCATTCGTATGGTGTTGTCCGTGAATTTGTCGGACATGGAATAGGTAAAGAAATGCACGAAGACCCTCCTGTTCCTAATTACGGAAAACGTGGTACTGGCACTTTGTTGAAGAAAGGGATGTGTATAGCTATTGAACCTATGATTACATTAGGGGATAAGCAAATTGTTATGGAGAACGATCGTTGGACTATTCGGACGCGTGACCATAAATGTGCAGCCCATTTTGAACATACGGTAGCAGTTGGTTTAGGTAAAGCTGACATTCTATCATCGTTTGAATATATAGAAGAAGTATTGAAAAATAACAGATAAATTAATATATGGCAAAACAATCTGCAATTGAACAAGATGGAGTTATCGTAGAAGCATTGTCAAATGCAATGTTTCGTGTAGAGCTGGAAAATGGACATGAAATTACTGCTCATATTTCCGGGAAGATGAGAATGCATTACATTAAAATATTGCCGGGTGATAAGGTGCGTGTTGAAATGTCTCCTTATGACTTATCAAAAGGAAGAATCGTGTTTAGATATAAATAAAAAAGAAAATAGATATGAAAGTAAGAGCATCATTAAAAAAACGTACGCCGGATTGCAAAATCGTGAGACGTAATGGCCGTTTGTATGTTATTAATAAGAAAAATCCTAAGTATAAACAACGTCAAGGATAATTTATTATTATTTTTGCAGAAAAAATAATTTAAGTATATGGCTATAAGAATAGTTGGTGTAGATTTACCTCAAAATAAGAGAGGTGAGATTGCGTTGACATACATTTTTGGTATCGGACGCAGTAGTTCAGCGAAAATTTTGGATAAGGCAGGTGTTGACCGTGATCTGAAAGTTAAAGATTGGACTGATGATCAGGCTGCTAAAATTCGTGAGATTATTGGTGCTGAATATAAAGTGGAAGGTGATCTTCGTTCAGAAGTCCAGTTGAACATTAAACGATTAATGGATATAGGATGCTATCGTGGTGTTCGTCATCGTTTGGGTCTTCCTGTAAGAGGTCAGAGCACAAAGAATAATGCTCGTACACGTAAGGGAAGAAAGAAAACTGTTGCAAATAAGAAAA
>DXCG01000055.1 GCA_019116145.1 Candidatus Phocaeicola gallistercoris | reverse complement strand
CTTGTGCAGGTGATTCAATTTTATATTTTTCTTTGATTTCTTTTGTTCCTAATATTTCAAAATCTTTGTCTCCGTATTTGGGACGATACATAAAAACATGATCTGACACGATTTGTGCATAGTCTTTATCGGGAGTCATCATGTATGTATCTATATTTTTTTCTGCGGCTTGTGTGGCTAATGTGCCGATAACATCATCGGCTTCATAACCTTTTACTTCTAAAATAGGGATACGATAAGCACGGATGATATTTTTTATGATGGGAACAGACATTCGAATTGTTTCCGGTGTTTCTTCGCGTTGGGCTTTATATGCTTTGTACGCTTCATGCCGGAACGTAGGTCCTTCCGGATCAAAAGCAATGCCAATGTGAGTAGGCTGTTCTTTTCGCAGGACATCTTCCAAGGTGTTGACAAACCCCATGATGGCAGAGGTGTTTATGCCTTTTGAGTTAATACGCGGATTTTTAATAAAAGCGTAGTAAGCACGGTATATCAATGCGTATGCATCTAATAGAAATAGTTTTTCCATTCGTAAAAAAATTAAGTTTTTCTACGTAAAAGTACGAAAAAATATCTTATTACTTGTTTTATTATTACTTTTGTAGCCAAATTAATCTTCATGAATAAGTTAGAAATCATCAGGGAACCTATAGAAAAAGAGCTAAACGAATTTAAAACTTTATTTGACGTTTCATTGAAAAGCTCTATACCTTTACTCAATGAAGTGTTGGGATATATAAGGCAGAAGAACGGGAAAATGATGCGTCCGATGTTAGTTCTTTTGATGGCGAAATTGTATGGCAAGGTAAACGATTCGACATTGCACGCCGCATTGTCTTTAGAATTGCTTCATACGGCAAGTTTAGTGCACGATGATGTGGTAGATGTCAGCGATAAGCGGAGAGGTCAAGCATCGGTAAATGCGTTGTATGATAACAAAGTGTCGATTCTTGTTGGGGATTATCTGTTGGCTACAAGTCTTCGTCATGCAGCTTTTTCCCAGTCAATTGCTTTGGTCGATTTGATCGCTAAATTAGGGCAACTTTTGTCGGAAGGTGAGGTTGTGCAGTTGAACAGTACGAACGATAGTGTGTTTTCGGAAGATGTTTATTTTGATATAATCCGTAAGAAAACAGCAGCTTTGTTCCTTGCCAGTGCAGAGAGTGGGGCAATTTCTGTAAATGCATCTTCAGAACAAATTCAGGCAGCCGGGCAAATAGGTGAATTGATAGGTATGGCTTTTCAGATAAAAGATGATATTTTCGATTATTTCGATAATGCAGAGTTGGGGAAGCCTACAGGAAATGATATGATGGAAGGGAAATTAACATTGCCTGCTATTTACGCATTGAATCGGACAAATAATCAAGAGATGCACAATCTGGCATTGCGTATCCGTTCGCTTAAAGCGACTAAAGATGAAATAGCCTCTTTCATTGCTTTTGTAAAGCAGGAAGGAGGGATAGAATATGCGGATAGAGTGATGTGTGGTTTTTGTGATAAGGCACTTGCTTTGCTGCCTGTATCGGTCGATCCTATTGTCAAAAAAGCACTTATAGCTTATATTGATTTTGTAATCGACAGGGAGATATAATCTGATACTTATAATAATGGATAGGAGAGAGGAGGCATATTTAAAAGTGAAATTTGCCTCCTCTTTTGGTGAGTTAGAAGAACTTGATATCCTTCCCGGTTATATCCGATAATAATAAATTTGCCAATCTGCTTGTTCCTAAACGGAAATATTGGTTGGTGAGCCATTCTTTTCCCAGCAGTTCTTTTACAATGGTGTAGTAAACCAAAGCATCGTGTACCGTATTTAAACCGCCGGCAGGTTTAAAACCAACTTTTCTGCCTGTTTCAAGATAATATTCTTTAATGGCTTGGCACATGACAAATGCAGCTTCCGGAGTGGCAGCAGGCTGCTCTTTTCCTGTGGATGTTTTAATGAAATCTGCTCCCGAATACATAGAAAGAATAGCAGCTTTTTTAATATTCTCTGCGCTTTTTAGTGCACCTGTTTCGAGAATTACTTTTAAATGTTTGTCTCCGCAAACTTCTTTTAATTCTTCTATTTCATCGCACATTCCTTCATAATCTCCTATCAGGAACTTGCCTACAGGAATGACAATATCTATTTCATCGGCTCCGGCATGGAGAGCCATGGCTGTTTCTGCAACTTTTACTTCGGTGAATGTTTGTGAAGATGGGAATCCACCAGCCACGCATGCTATTTTTACATCATCGGCTTCTAATGTATCGTTGACAATTTCTGCCATATTGGGATATACACAGATGGCAGCAACGTTGTCTAATTCCGGGAATTTGTCGACGAAATCGTTTACATGTTTCGTAAACTCCATAACTCCCGGTTCGCTATCGGTACATTTCAGTGTAGTCAGATCAATGCAATGAAGTAAGAATTTCTTGACTTCCAGTGTATCGTTTTCTGTAACATACTTATCGATGATATGGGCTGTTTTTGCAGCAATATCCTCATCGTTCAGGTTGGTATTGTATTTATTCAAAGCCATGTCGTATTTGCTGGGTTGATGCAAATGCTCCTTGTCTTCCTCATTCATTACATCGTTTGAATAGTTCTCACAATTACATTCTTCTTGGGCATGTAAATGGTCGTGCTCACAGTTGCACTCATGTTCATGAATATGTTTCATCTTTGTTATAATTTAGGGTTTTCTTTATGTCGATTTTTATCTCTTTTTGTCTTTTTCTCGATACTCTGTTTAAACGCCTCAGTTAAATCTACTCCTGTTTGGTTTGCTATGCAGATTAGTACCCATAAAATGTCGGCAATTTCTTCGGAAGAGTTGTCTTTTTCTCCTTCTTTGAACGATTGTTCTCCGTATTTGCGAGCCATGACACGTGCCAATTCTCCTACTTCTTCCGTTAAGATAGCCATGTTGGTCAATTCGTTGAAATAGCGTACTCCATACGATTTAATCCAATTGTCGACTGTTTCTTGTGCTTCTTTTATTGTCATATTATTCTTTGTTTTTACTATCTATGCAGATTGTTACGGGACCATCATTTAATAGTTCTACTTTCATATCGGCACCAAATTCTCCGGTTCCTACTTGTTTTCCTAACCCAATGCTTAGTTCGTTGCAGAAATACTCATATAGAGGGACAGCAGTTTCATGCTTTGCAGCTCGTATATAAGACGGGCGGTTTCCTTTTTTGGTGGAAGCCATTAATGTGAACTGGCTGATGACTAAAATTTCTCCGTTTATATCGAGTATTGATTTGTTCATAACTCCGTTTTCATCGTTGAAGACACGTAATCCGATTGCTTTTTTGCAAAGCCAGTCTGCGTCTTCTTTTGTATCTGCTTCTTCTATGCCAACTAATATAAGGAAGCCGGTTTTGATAGCCGATTTGCATTCTCCGTTGATAGAAACAGACGCACGGGTGACGCGTTGTATAACAATTCTCATAAGTGTAGTAGTAAGATAATTTTTTTATAATGTTCGGAATCCTATTTTTATTGTAATGTGTTTTTAATGTTTTGGGCAACTGTTTGTCCTACAACATTGGCAATTTCTTCTAAACTTGCCTTTTTTATGCGGGCAACACTCTTGAAAGTTGCCAATAAAGCGGCTTTTCTTTTTTCTCCAATTCCTTTTATTTGATCGAGTGCCGATGCTATTTGTCGTTTACTTCGTTTGTCACGGTGGAAAGTAATGGCAAAGCGATGCACTTCGTTCTGTATCCTTTCCAATAGAAGGAAAAGGGGAGTCCCTTGTTTTATTCCTATGTTTGCAGGAGGGAAGCCATACAAAATTTCCGATGTACGGTGTTTGTTGTTTTTCGCAAGACCGACAATCGGAATATGCAGCTTCAATTCATCTTCTATAACTTCCCTGACCACTTCCATTTGTCCTTTTCCCCCATCGGTAAGTATGAGGTCGGGAAGTTCTTCTTGTTCTTTTATGATTCGTGAGTAGCGTCGTCTTACGACCTCTTTCATCGACGCATAATCGTCGGGTCCTTCTACTGTTTTTATGATATATTTCCGGTAATCTTTTTTACTCGGTTGGGCTTTTTTGAAAACAATACAAGCAGCTACTGCATCGCTGCCTTGAATGTTGGAATTGTCAAAGCATTCTATGCGGATAGGTAGCGTGTCTAAATGCAGTTGTGCTTGAATCTCTTTTAGCAAGCGCGTATTCCTTTGCTCCGGATTTAGCTTTTCTGCTTGTTTCATACGGTCTGCTTTATATTGTTTCACATTTAAGATTGACAGGTTAAGCAGATGCTTTTTTTCTCCGCGTTGTGGTATCGTAAATGTAATTCCTGCCATTTCCATATTAATTTCAATGGGAACGATAATTTCTTTCGATTGGCTTTTATAGCGTTCTCTCATTTCAATAATGCCAAGCTGAAGAAGTTCTTGTGGGGTTTCGTTCAGTTGTTTTTTATATTCGAATGTAAAAGCTTGGTTTATGCACCCATTTGTAATGTGAAGATAGTTGATATAAGCCGAATTATCATTGGTTTCTATGGAAAAAACATCGATGTTGTGTAATAAAGAACTGACAACTTCGCTTTTTGCCCGGTAATTTTCTATTAATTCATATTTTTCTTTCATCTTTTGGGCTTCTTCAAATTTCATTTCTTCTGCCAGTCCTTTCATCTTTTGCATAAGTGTATGGCTCAGTTCTTGGACATCTCCTTTTAGTATCTTTTTAACTTCGGTAATGTCTTGCATATAGTCTTCATGCGGTTGTAATCCGATACACGGGGCTTTGCAGTTTTTAATATGGAACTCTAAGCAGGGCTTAAATTTCCCTTGTGCTATGTTTTCTGGTGTAAGAGCCAAGCGGCATGTGCGAAGCGGGTAGATTTTTTTAATTAAATCTAATAATGCCTGCATACTGGGGATATGGCTATACGGACCATAGTACGTAGACCCGTTGCGAATGATGTGGCGCGTTTTAAACACACGTGGGTAATATTCGTTACTAACACATATAGAGGGATAGCTCTTGTCATCTTTTAGAAGGACATTGTATTTCGGTTTGTATTTCTTTATCAGGTTGTTTTCGAGAAGCAAAGCGTCTTCTTCTGTATTGACAACGATATATCGGATATCTGCGATTTTGCTGACAAGAATACGCGTTTTTGCAGAGTCGTGTTCTTTTGAAAAGTACGAATAGACACGCCGCTTTAAGTTTTTTGCCTTACCTACATAAATAATTGTACCATCTTTGTCGAGGTATTGATAAATTCCCGGGCTTGCCGGGAGATTCATTACAATGCCTCGTAGATGTTCGTTCGTGTCCAGTCGTTCCATAGCCCGTTATGTTTTAATTAGAGTTGTAGGAGCGTTTCAATCTCCACATTTTCAGGGAAAGCTTTTCTTCCGTTAAGCGCATTGAGTTCGATAACGAAATTGATATAAGCCTTTTCTACTCCGCATTTTTTTACCAAGCGATAGGCAGCAGCCATTGTCCCTCCTGTAGCCAACAGGTCATCGTGTAGCAGAACCACATCATCGGGGGCGATTGCATCCTTATGGATTTGGATGGTGTCTGTCCCGTATTCTTTTGCATAAGTCTCTTCGATAACTTCAGCAGGGAGCTTTCCGGGTTTACGAGCCATTATAAAGCCTGCATTCAAACGTGCAGCCAATGCTCCTCCCAATATGAAACCTCTCGATTCGATACCGATAACCTTTGTAATGCCTTTGTCTTTGTATTTGTCGTATAAATCGTCGAGCATGCTTTGTAGGCATTCTGCATTTTTAAATAATGTCGTTACGTCGTAAAAGAGGATGCCCGGAATGGGGAAATCGGGTATTTCCCGAAGATTTTTTTTAAGTATATCTTTATTCATAATCAATGATTTATAATTGTTTTCTTAACTAATTGTTTCACGTGAAACATATTGTTTTTACCTGCCTAATAAGACGAGCAATACATTGATGTCGCTTGGCGATATTCCCGGTATGCGACTGGCTTGGGCTAATGTCTCCGGGTCTATCTTTATTAGTTTTTGCCTTGCTTCTGTAGAGAGTGATTGCAGGTTGGCGTAATCGAACCGTCCTTTTATCCGGATGCTTTCCAAGCGATGTATCTTATCGGCAATGATTCGTTCCCGTTCGATATAGCCTTTGTATTTTATCTGTACTTCGGCTGCCTCTAAGATTTCTTCTTTGTAGGCAACATTGGTTTCGTTTAGCAAATGGGCAAATGCAGGAATATAAGGGGCAATGTTTTCGATTGTGACCTGTGGGCGGCTTAATAATTCGATGAGTTTGCATCCTTGTGCCAAAGGTGTTGTCTTTAATTGCTCAAGTGCCGGGTTGATTTTATCTGGCTTAATCGAATATGTTTTTGCAAAATCGACGATATGGTTTATGACATCACGCTTCATAAGCACTTGGTCGTAGCGTTCGCGGCTTGCCAGCCCGATGTGGTAAGAACGTTCGGTCAAGCGCATGTCTGCATCGTCTTGCCGGAGTAAAATTCTATACTCTGCACGCGAAGTAAACATACGATAAGGCTCGTCTACTCCTTTTGTTACCAAATCATCGATGAGTACACCGATGTATGCTTCGTCGCGTTTCAAGATAAAAGGTTCACCTCCTTCGCAATTTATATGTGCATTGATACCGGCGATGATACCTTGTCCGCCGGCTTCTTCATATCCGGTTGTACCGTTTACTTGCCCGGCAAAGAACAGGTTTTTGATAATCTTCGATTCCAGCGTATGTTTTAATTGGGTAGGGTCGAAATAATCGTATTCGATTGCATATCCGGGACGGTAGGCAACGATATTGCGGAAGCAAGGGATTTTTTTCAAAGCTGCGAATTGTATTTCAATAGGCAGCGACGATGAAAACCCATTCAGATAAAGTTCGTTGGTCGTTTCTCCTTCCGGCTCCAAGAAAAGTTGATGTTGCGGTTTATCGGGGAAAGTCACGATTTTTGTTTCAATACTGGGACAATACCGTGGTCCGATACTTGTTATTTGCCCGTTGAATAGGGGAGAATCTGCCAATCCGCTACGTAAAACATTGTGTACTTCTTCGTTGGTGAAACATGTCCAGCATTGTAATTGTTTTAACTTACGTGGTTCGCTGATGAATGAGAAACGGTGAAAATCGTTTTCTCCGTCTTGGGTCTCCATGAGGCTGAAATCGACACTCCGTGCATCGATGCGGACGGGGGTTCCTGTTTTCATGCGTCCGGCAGTGATGCCATGCCGGGTAATCGATTCGGTAAGATGGTACGATGCGGGTTCTGCGCAACGACCTCCCGGAAGCATCTTTCTGCCAATGTGCATCAATCCGTTCAGAAATGTGCCGGCAGTCAGTATCACGGCTTTTGCATGAAAAGTTATTCCCCAGCATGTGGTTACGCCGGTAACAGTTCCTTTGTCGACAATAAGTTCTTCCACCGTATCTTGCCAAATATGGAGATTGGGAATATGCTCTAATATTTCACGCCATGCCCATATAAACTTACCTCGGTCGCATTGGGCTCTCGGGCTCCACATAGCCGGTCCTTTCGATCGGTTTAGCATTCTGAACTGAATGGCTGTACGGTCGGTTACAAGTCCCATGTATCCGCCTAAGGCATCTATTTCGCGTACTATCTGTCCTTTGGCTATGCCACCTACAGCCGGGTTGCAACTCATTTGCCCGATTTTGTTCATGTCCATCGTTATCAGGCATGTTTTCGAGCCTAAATTGGCAGCAGCTGCTGCTGCCTCACAACCGGCATGTCCGGCTCCTATTACGATCACATCATACGTAAACTCCATCCTTTTTGCTTTTTGTTCCGGTACAAAAATACGAAATTTTAGTGTGTAAAGGTTGTTTTCCGGCGATGAAAAAGAGGTGGATTTTCCGCTTGCTTTTTGCTGCTTCTTTATTATCCCCTCGGGAAGGGCATAAAAAGCCCTCAGGTTTCAATAAAAACCTCTTGGCATATAAATTATTTGTCCTCGTGTTTCCGGGCGTTTATACGAACAAAAAGAGCACCCCTTGCGGGATGCCCTTTAAGTTTATAATAGTATTGATTATCGTGACCGATTACTGAACTTGGTAATATGGGAAGCTAGCTTCTTTTTCGTGTCCGAATGCATCGATGTATGTGAAGATCAATGTAGAAGGAACTGCTTCTGCCGGTCTGATAGCTGTTACTACCGGTGTGAAAGTAAATGTCTTGTCTCCATTGAATTCTACTTCGAAGTATTCAGTTCCGTCAGGAGTAGAGCTTACCAAACGAACATCTTTGATTTCTTCTGCACCGAGAGCACTTACGAATGAATTGTAGTTAGCTCCAAGTTTTTGGATACTGAAGTCACTACCTAAGTCTTTAGTTGTACGTTGACCATAGTTGATGGTTTGTCTTGTTGTAGATATATTCCATTTTGCAGTCAACTCTTCCATGCAAACCAATTCAATCTTGAAGTTCTTTTCAGCCGGAGCTTCTACAACCCAAGAACGATCGTCTGTTTCAGAAGAAATTAAGCTATATTTGTAAGCAACTTCGATGGCAACTTGTTCACCGATAGTTTCCCACATTTGGTCGTTAGTTACACCATTCTTCCATTTCAATACATAGTGACCCCATCCAGTTCCTACAGCTTCCAAGTATTCGCTGTTTTCACCTACGGTTTCGAAAATGTAATGTATATCGTGCGCATTTGTTCCGTCAATGTCAACCAATCCGTTGAATGCTTCAGTGAAGTCGTAATTTTGACGGTAGTTGCTCCAATCGTACATGCCTACAGTCTTATGAACACCGTTGATTACTTGTTTGTCTTTTGCAGAGAATGCTTCAGGGAATCCCGGCATTTCTTTTGTAACAACGATAGCACAAGTCTTAACAATCATGCCTTTCGGGTTCTTCACATCGTAGAAGATGGTATATTTGCCATAGTCTTTGTAGTAGTATGCAGATTGGTTTGCTCTCAAGCGGATGCTTACAGCTTTAGTCTTGTCGGTAGTTACATCACCGTTTGCATCTAAGAATGCGTTGAGGCTGAATACTGCTTGTACATTATCAACGATAGGATTGTTAACTTCATCCATTCTCCAGTTAGCGATATCGCAATCTTCTTGTGCGCTTAACAGAGCTTGAATTTCTGCAGGAATTTCAACAACTGCGTATTCATTTGTTCTCTGAGTTGTTGCATCGTAAGTCGGAACATAAGTAGTAGCAGTTTCAATTGTTTCGAAGTCACCTACAGCTACATAGAATGCTTTACCATCCGGGTCAACCAATACACCATTTTGGTTGATAGCGTAAACACGGAAACCAAGGATATCGCCTTCAGCTTTTTCATCGTTGATCTTCAAAGTCAAGCTCTTGCTTGTAGTGATAGTGTTCAAACCATCGATGTTTTCAACGTAGCTGTTCCATGCATTGATTTCAGAAGGAGCACTTTCTACTGCACGACGTTCATCGTAAACTACGTAGAATCCGTAGATACCGCTCATTGCAACATTGGTATAGTCCAACTCAACAGTAAACGGTTCGCCAACTTGTGCAGTGAAGAACGGTTGATTCTGTCTGTTATCCGGACCTGCAGGATAAACATCTTGTTGTTTTCCTGCGATAGTCTGTTTAGAGGTAAATCCAGTTGCATCAATCGAAGTGTATTCACCTCTGATGGCAATGATTTCATCACCAGCATTGTTTGTATTCCATTTGTAGTCGTACAACAAATCCTTGTTTTCATCCAATACCCAAGAAGGACCTACGCTCGGGTTTTGTTCTTCTGCATGATGGAAACGGTTGTAGATGTAGTTTACATTTGTGTCGTTTACCTTATAATCCAAATAATAAATCGGAGTGTAATCAGCACCCAATGTCAAGTCGTAACCAGAAGTAACGTAACGTTCCAATTCTTTTGTTGGTTGATCTTTAACAGCAACGGCATATTTGATAGATGGCAATTTGTTGATTACTGTTTCAGACAAACTCTGGTCGTATTCATATTTGGCAGCTTTCATGTAAGCTTCATCGTTAGCTTCTTCAGAGCCTAAATCTTTTAATTTGAAGATAACTTTCCACAAACCGTTAGAAGAGATGCCACGAGTAATCATTCCTTCGTAAGGTTTAACTTCTGTAACTTCAATCAAATCGTCCAAAGTACCCAATTCGCTGTTAACGAATGAAACTTGTCCGCTGGTCAGTGTAGCATTTGTAGGAGATACACGGATCAATACAGAGTCGGTCAAGAAAGTTCTTTGTCCTTCAGTAAAGGTTACTTGGTTTTGGATTTCATATTTGCCTGCTTCGATTTCATCTTTACCGAAAGTGTAAGTCTGAAGGGCTTTAGCAGTACGCAAATCCATAGTATAGAAGCTTCCGTCTACGACAGGAGCGCTCGGATTTCCTTCATTATACTCAACCAATTCTACGTGAGTAACCATTTTTGCAATAGCAGCAGAAATCATGTCTAAATCTGCGCTTACAGCCTTTGTAACCTGTTCTGCGATTTCTTGAACCTTAGCTTCGGTTAATTGACCAGCTTCCAAAGCTTTCAGGTCTTCAATCAATTGATCGATGGCATCAGCGTTCTCTTGAACAGCAGCATCGTTCGATTCTTTGTATTTTTCCAATGCAGTCTTTTGAGCTTCGATTGCAGCTTCATTAGCTCCAATCTTTTTAGCATTTTCTGCAACATCAGCAGCCAAGTCTGTAATTGTACTGTTGATAGCAACATCGGCAGCAGCTAAATCTGCCAAAGTTTCTTCGGTGTTGCTCTTAAACTGTTGCAGAGTCTGAATTTCACCTGCAATCTCAGCCAATTGTTTTTGTACAGCTTCAGTTTCTTCAGAATTAGCTTCAATCAGTGCCATCAATTCTGATTTTGCATCTTCCAAGTCGGCTTTAGCTTGTTCAATGGCAGCAGCCTGAGCTTCCTGAGCAGCTTTCAATGCAGCAGATTCTGCATCGGCAATAGCTTGTTCTAAAGAAGCCTGTGCATC
The DNA here is from genome assembly GCA_019116145.1 of Candidatus Phocaeicola gallistercoris. GTDB lineage: Bacteria > Bacteroidota > Bacteroidia > Bacteroidales > Bacteroidaceae > Phocaeicola > Phocaeicola gallistercoris. Next base: position 4,360 of record DXCG01000055.1, on the reverse strand, counting down.
TTGCAAAGTTTTAATCGTTGTCTCAACAGCAGCAACCTTGTCTTCTAAGGTACTTTTTTGAGCATTGATCTGTTCTTGTGAGTTTTGGATGTCGTCATCATAATCCTTACAAGAAGTAAAAGTTCCTGTTGAAGCGATCATTACTGCTCCAAACAGAAGTGCACTTAAATACTTTTTGTTCATAATAAAAAAATTTAATTTATAAATTAAAAAAATCAAGTTGTTTGTTCTCAATTTTTATTTTCAATTTACTAATAGCATTTCATGCTTCTTAAAATGGGAGGCGAAATAGGGGCAATAAATGGTGAAAACAATACGAATTCAATATTGTAAAACCATTCCTTGTGGCTTATGGACGCGTTTTGTTCATCGTTTAGTAGCCGTGCCGACTACTGAACCATTTTATAAAATGTAATGAAGAAGGTTTTTGAAATGCTGTTGTAGGAATTCTATAAATTAAATAATCTCTATTAATGATTTTAACAGGTAGACAATTTATATATTGCTGTATAATAGATCGTTACGCTCGCTTGTGTAAGATGTTCTATAGCGTTTGGCAATGTGTTTATGCCGTAAAGTGTGCAAAGGAATTTGAGAGATGAAAGTTCTCCTATTTATGGCGAAGATAAATAATGGTATTAAAATATGAACTTAGTGGGGGAGAAAAATAGTTGTTGTTGATATTAAAAGTAGAAGAAAGATGTCCTAATTCCTTCTTTTTGTAATGAGGAAAAAGACCAGACATGAAAGTGATAAATGAACTCCGGAATTTTGGTTAGGAACATATTCCGGAGTTTATCATTAATCAAAGAATTATTCTTTTAGAAGTGCGAGAGCCTTATTTTCGGCGGTTTCCATAATTTCGCGTTCTCCCGGACCTTTGTCATCGATACCACACAGGTGGAGAATACCATGGATTATGACACGGTGAAGTTCATTATCGTATGAAGCCTTAAATTGTTCTGCGTTCGTACGTACCGTATCGAGGCTGATAAATAAGTCTCCCGAGATGCGGTTCCCTTCTGTATAATCGAACGTAATGATATCTGTGTAATAATCGTGTTGCAAATATTGGCGGTTTACCTCTAATATTTTTTCATCGGAACAGAAGATATAAGCTATTTCTCCTACCTTTTTCCCATAAGATTCGGCAATTGTTTTTATCCATTCTGTAATTTCTCTTTTCTTGATGTGAGGCATTTCCACCCCTTCTGTTTGGTAAGTAATCATAGTTATATGTTTAAAAGAATAAGTAACAAATAAAAATGGCAGCGAGGATTCCTGCAAGGTCGGCTAATAATCCGCAAGGAACAGCATGCCGGGTTTTTGTGACCCCTATACTTCCGAAATATACAGCCAAAATGTAGAATGTTGTATCTGTAGAACCTTGAAAAATGCAAGCTAATCTACCTACGAAAGAGTCGGCTCCGTATGTATTCATTGCATCTACCATTAATCCACGTGCTCCACTTCCGCTTAATGGTTTCATTAAAGCAGTAGGAAGTGCTCCTACAAAATCGCTGTTTAATCCACATGCTTCTACTGCATAGGCTATGCCTTGTGTTATATATTCCATACATCCTGATGCGCGGAATACACCGATAGCAACTAAAATAGCTACGAGATACGGGATAATGCGAACTGCTGTATTGAATCCCTCTTTGGCTCCTTCGATAAATGCATCGTACACATTTATTTTTTTATGAATACCCGCTGCTATGAATCCAACAATAATAGTGAAGAGAAGAACGTTGGCGAAAGTAGTCGAGTAGAGGTCGATTTTTTCTTGGGGAAGCGTACAAAAGAACCAAATGATGCAGGCAATGAATAATGTTGCACCTCCTAAAAAAGTCAGAATGGTACGGTTCAGCAAGTTGATACGTTGGTAAATGGCTACAGAAATAATGCCTATCAGCGTAGAGCAGAAGGTAGCCAATAGGATAGGAACAAACACGTCTGTAGGTTGTGCAGCTCCTAATTGGGCACGATACACCATGATACTGATAGGAATTAGAGTCAGTCCGGAGGTATTAATGACCAAAAACATGATCATCGGGTTGCTTGCTGTTTCTTTTTTTGTGTTTAGTTCTTGCAATCCTTCCATGGCTTTCAGCCCGAGTGGTGTGGCAGCATTATCTAGCCCTAGCATATTGGCTGCCATATTCATGAATATGCTCCCTGTAACAGGATGTCCTTTGGGAATATCGGGGAAAAGTTTGGAAAATAACGGACTGAGAATGCGGGAGAAAAGTGCGATAACCCCTCCTTGCTCACCGATACGCATAATTCCCATCCATAAAGCTAAAACACCGGTCAGACCGAGAGAAATCTCAAAAGCTGACTTCGATGAAGTGAAAGTAGAATTGATAATAGTGGGAAAAACTTCTGTGTCGCCAAAGAAAGCAAGGCGTATAACAGCAACAATAAATGCTAAGACAAAAAAAATAATCCAGATATAATTTAGGACCATAGAGCACGTTCTTTTTTTAATTTCTGATGAGATTTATCGGAATTTGTGCGCATAAAAAAGAGTGATTCCATTAAAAAATACGGATTATATGATTTTACAATATAGAAAGATTGTATTCTCATATAATCCGTACTAAGAGATATTACAAAATCTATTTAAAATTAAAAATAGATTTTATTGTTTTTAATCTTTTAACTTGGCTTTGATGAAATCGCGGTTCAAGCGAGCGATATTGCTGATTGAAACGTTTTTCGGACATTCAGCTTCGCAAGCACGGGTATTGGTACAGTTACCGAAACCTAATTCATCCATCTTTGCAATCATTGCTTTTGCACGACGCAAGGCTTCCGGCTTTCCTTGAGGAAGCAAGTTCAACTGGCTGACTTTCGCAGAAACGAACAGCATAGCCGAACCATTCTTACAAGCAGCCACACAAGCACCACAGCCAATGCAAGAAGCAGCGTCCATAGCTTCGTCAGCTACTTGCTTCGGAATCAGGATAGCGTTGGCATCTTGCGGAGCACCTGTACGTACACTAATGAAACCTCCTGCTTGCATGATCTTATCGTACGCTGTACGGTCTACCATCAAGTCTTTAATAACCGGGAAACCAGCCGAACGCCACGGTTCAACGGTAATCACATCGCCATCATTGAAACGGCGCATATAAAGCTGACAGGTAGTAGCACCTGTAGCAGGTCCGTGCGGATGACCATTGATATAAAGAGAACACATACCGCAGATACCTTCACGGCAATCGTGGTCGAATACTACCGGCTCTTTACCAGCTTCAACCAATTGCTCATTCAAGATATCCAACATTTCCAAGAATGAAGTATCTCCCGGGATATCTTTCATCTGGAATGTATCGAAATGACCTTGTTCCTTAGGTCCGTTCTGACGCCAAACTTTCAGCGTAAATGATATATTTTTATCCATTTTACTAAGATTCTTTAATTGTTTAACTTCACAAATCAGCTCTTATAGTTACGAGTCTGTACCTTAATTGCTTCGTAAACCAGCGGCTCTTTGTAGAGAACCGGAGCTTTATCGTCTGAACCCTGATATTCCCAGCAAGATACGTAGAAGTAGTTTGCGTCATCACGTTTAGCTTCACCTTCTTCTGTCTGGTATTCTTCACGGAAGTGACCACCGCATGATTCATTACGGTTCAATGCATCGTAAGCAATCAGTTCACCCATGGTGATGAAGTCATTCAGACGGATAGCCTTATCCAATTCTACATTCATGCCTTCTTTCTTGCCCGGAATAAACAAGTTGGTTTCGAATTCCTTACGGATTTCTTTCAGTTTGGTAAGAGCGGTCTTCAAACCAGCTTCAGTACGTCCCATACCTACATATTCCCACATAATGTGTCCCAATTCCTTGTGGATAGAATCAACTGAACGCTTGCCTTGGATGCCCATCAAGTGGTCAATCTTAGCCTGAACAGCCTTTTCTGCCTCTTCGAATTCCGGAAGGTCAGTAGAGAAGCGGGGAACAGTGATTTGGTCTGCCAAATAGTTCTGAATCGTGTAAGGCAATACGAAATAACCGTCTGCCAAACCTTGCATCAACGCAGAAGCACCCAAACGGTTTGCACCGTGGTCGGAGAAGTTACATTCACCGATAGCGAACAGACCCTTCACAGTAGTCTGCAATTCGTAATCTACCCAAATACCACCCATTGTATAGTGGATAGCCGGATAAATCATCATCGGGTTGTAATATTTCACGCCGTTGATTTCGTTTGCCAATTCGCCCGGATTGACATCGGTGATTTCTTCGTACATATCGAAGAGGTTGCCATAACGTTGACGTACGACATCCAATCCCAAACGTTCGATACTTTCAGAGAAGTCGAGGAATACGGCAAGACCGGTATTGTTT
>DXCG01000054.1 GCA_019116145.1 Candidatus Phocaeicola gallistercoris | reverse complement strand
TGTAATTCCATTTGCAATTTGTTCCAAATCAGCTTTAATTACATTTTTATCGCAAAATACATGATATATTTTCTTTTTCAAAAACTTGGGATGAGTTAATCTCGATGCTAAATCGCCATCATTTGTAAGCAACAAGACTCCTGTTGTATTACGGTCTAAACGCCCAACCGGATAAATGCGCTCACGACACGCTTCTTTTACGCAATCCATTACAGTCTTACGTTCTTGCGGGTCATCCGATGTTGTTACACAATCTTTCGGTTTATTTAATAACACATAAACTTTACGCTCAATAGTTACCGGCTCATCGTGGAATCTCACATCATCCGATCGTTTTACTTTTGTCCCTAATTCTGTTACCACTTGCCCATTAACAGAAACAACTCCAGCTGTAATAAACTCATCGGCTTCACGACGTGAACACAAACCGGCATTCGCCAAAAATTTATTCAAGCGTATTAACTCATCAGGACTGGACATGTCCTGATATTCTATTTGTTTTTTTCCAGTAGTATACTTATTTTTATTATATCCCCCATTCATTCTGGAACGCGAATATCCTTGCGCACGATTATATCCTCCATCTTGATAAGCGCCATTTCCATAATAAGAACGCTGTGTACGATAAGGGTTTCCTTCTTGATAATTATTACGAGACCGGAACGAACGTTGATCAGCATCTCGATTATAACGCGAATTAAGATATGATGACCGCTGCCCATTCCCCGAATTTCCATAAGAAGGACGCTGTTGCTGAGAACGATATCCTCTTCCCTCTGACGAAGTATTATAATGAGACCGTGATTCATAAGAATCATTATTCCCCGATGAACGATAATTAGGCTTATATGATGACTGTTGGCGTTCTTCTCTGTTAGAATAAGACCGTGATCGATATCCTCCGCGTCCTTCATTTCTCTCATTCTTCCGATTATACTTATTGTTATAACCGTCTTTTCCATAAGATTTATACCCCTCACGGGCAGACGAATAATTTTCGCTCTCTTGTCTGATGTCTTTTTCTTCCATAATTTTTTCTTTTATAAAATGAGATAATATAAAATTGACCCTTCCCGGGCTTCTTATAAGTTACTACACAATCTTTTTCTTACATTCCTGTATAACTATGTGGCGTAATGGCACGCAATTCTTGCTTAACGCGTTCATCAACTTGAAGCGACTCTATAAATTCTTTTATTGACTTTTCTGTAATAGCCTGATTCGTACGAGTTAAAGCTTTTAATGCTTCATACGGATGCGGATAAGCTTCTCGACGTAAAACAGTTTGAATTGCTTCTGCCACAACACTCCAACAATTATCTAAATCTTCATTTATTTTTGCTTCATTCAGCAATAATTTACCTAATCCTTTCAATGTGCTTTGTATTGCTATTAAAGTATGCCCGAATGGAACTCCAACATTACGCAATACTGTAGAATCGGTTAAGTCTCGCTGTAACCGTGAGACCGGAAGTTTTGTTGCCAAATGCACGAAAACAGCATTGGCCATTCCTAAATTTCCCTCAGCATTTTCAAAATCAATCGGGTTTACTTTATGAGGCATAGCACTCGACCCAACTTCTCCTGCCTTTATTTTCTGCTTAAAATACTCCATTGATATATATTGCCAGAAATCGCGATTCATATCAATCATAATCGTATTTATACGCTTCATGGCATCGAAAATTGCTCCCAAATTATCATAATTTGAAATTTGAGTGGTAAATTCTTCACGCTCAAGGTTTAATTTTTCCGAAACAAATTTATTCCCGAATTCCTTCCAATCAATATCCGGATAAGCTATATGATGGGCATTATAATTACCTGTAGCTCCACCAAATTTAGCTGTTATCGGACAGTTTTTCAATACAGCCAACTGTTTTTCCAACCGATAGACAAAAACATAGATTTCTTTTCCCAAACGAGTGGGAGAAGCCGGCTGACCATGAGTTTTGGCTAGCATAGAAATGTCTTTCCATTCCTCTGCATAACTGGAAAGTTTATCGATCAACAACTGTATTTGTGGATAATAAACTTCTTCCAACGCCTCTTTTATAGACAACGGGACAGAAGTATTATTTATATCTTGTGATGTCAGACCAAAATGAACAAATTCTTTATAAGGCTCCATTCCGCCCATTTTATCGAACTGTTCTTTTATAAAATACTCTACTGCTTTTACATCGTGATTTGTTACACTCTCTATTTCTTTTATACGACATGCGTCAGCCTCTGAAAAATTGCGGTAAATAGCACGCAACGCATCAAAACGTGTTACTTCCAATTCCTTCAGTTGTGGTAAAGGTAATTCGCATAATGCAATAAAATATTCTATTTCTACTCGTACCCGATATTTCATCAAGGCATATTCAGAAAAATAAGCGGCCAACGTTTCTGTTTTGCTTCTGTACCGTCCATCAATGGGCGATATAGCAGTGAGTAAATCAATATCCATCATGTGTTACGATATAATTGTTAATTTGTTGCAAAGTTAATGCTTTTTTCCAACTTAAATATGGGTAGATAGAAAAGTTTAGCAATTATTTTACGTACGCTCGTCTATTTGAGAAAGAAAAGAGATTCATATACCTTTTCAATAGTCAAATCGCTGTATTTCATTCATTTCTCAAATTACGGATAAACGAAAAAATCAATAAACATGGCAAATCCCATAAGTGTGCATTCTATTGGGAAAACGAAAGTTCTTTGTACATCAATGCAATGCTGTCCTCATCTGTTATGAGGCTGACATTACAGGCATCGTATACCTATTACCTTGGTATTGATGCTGTCATTTATTCCTCTTTCATTGTTAATTCAAGTAAATAGCAATAAAAAGATGCTTTAAGTCATGATTTTCTCAATCTGCCTTAAAGCATCCTCCAAACTTATTTCTTATAAGCTTTTTACTTATTATTAATTGTCGGTCTTACCGATGAAACTGACGGAGCATATCCTTCCACATACGGCCAGCCATCTTCTGTCCAATATAAACGATCGAGCAATACAAAGCGTCCTTGGTCGGCTATCTCTTTCTTATATCCATGATAAAGGATCCACTCTACCCCTGCATCATCTACTTGTATGATAGCATTATGACCGGGACCTGCCCAAATATCATTACCGCCCATTACAAGTGTCCAACCATTTTGATTCATATCTTGCCCGTCTTTATTCAAATACGGACCAAGTAAATCTTTCGAACGGCCTACTACCGTACGATAATCGCTGGCTGCACCATTGCAACAAGCACCTATCGAAGCAAACAAATAGTAATATTCTCCTCGTTTATAAATATTTGTCCCTTCAAATGCGGTATCTGCCAATTTCTTACGTAACACCAAAGAACCGTCAGGATTGCGTTTAACGCTTAAACCGTCATCATTAAGTTCTGTTACATAAATACCTCGGAAACTTCCCCAGAACAAATATTTTTTACCATTATCCTCATAATAGAATTGGTCAATAGAGTTTTGGACATTAATTTCCGGATCGTCAGCATCAATCACGCATCCCTTATCAATAAACGGTCCGGTTGGGCTGTCGGACACGGCAACACCTACATTACTATTCCATTCATTACCCCATATAGCCCACGAATAATACAATACATATTGCCCGTTGATATAACGGATTTCCGGTGCCCAAAGGCTATGGTTCCCATCCCATGTAGGACGTGTAGCATCCGTAAATGCTGTTCCTACCAAATTCCAAGTAACTAAGTCTTTCGACTGATAAATCGGCATATTATAAGTGTCTTCTGTTCCATACAGATAGAAATAACCATCTTCAGCACGAATCACCGTTGGGTCGGGAGCACTATAAGGGATTACCGGATTCTCGTACATTTTTCCAAACTGCAACATGTACACTCTGCTGCTACATAATACATTATCATCCGAACGAAGTTCCAATGGAAGCATATAATACTGGTCGGCTATCTTATCACGATAAATAGTTACAGTTGCTTCCGATTCACTTTCTCCAACTGTAAATACCTCATTTTGTAATTTATAAGCGTCTTCTCCCGGAAGCATATATTTTTTTGTGCTGGAAGCATTATACTTATCAACTACTTCTTGTGCATTTTCAGGAACAGCCAACGAATATGAAAGTTCTGATCCACCAGCATAGTCTTTCCCGCCTTTTGTCAATTTTGTCAGAATTTTTATCGGACTTGCTTCTTCTGTAATATTAAACAATCCACTTGAAGTTTTAAAATCAACAGTTGGCGCATCAATAGAAATCAACAACATCAACTCATCACGATTTTCATCTATTGCAATATCTCCATCTACAGAAGTCAAACGCAATGGTAATACATAATCAGAATTTGTTTCCTTAATAAGTGACAAAATAGCAAAGGGATTAAAAGAAACCGTTACGTCAGTCTGATTATTCCCTTGCGGAATAACAGTTCCCACCATACTATATACATCCGAAGGCAAAAGTGAATAGTCTGAATTTTTCTCTGCATTATAAGCATCCAGCTCTGTTTCGCTCCATGGCTGTATTACAAAAGAAACATCCGTTTGAGACATACCTCCCTGAAAACCTACTTGAAAAGCATAATCATAAGTCGACTCTTCCGAATCTATTACAATCCCTAACGTACCACTTCTCATAAAACCAATAGTTGTTCCCGAAACCGGAGTTTCTGGTTTTTCTTCTTCATTCACACCGTTATTTATTTGGGGATCATCATCACTACAATTAGTGAAAACAAAAAACGAAGAGCAAAGCATTAAGAATAAGTAAAATAACTTTTTGTTTCGCATAGTTAATGATTTAAAT
>DXCG01000053.1 GCA_019116145.1 Candidatus Phocaeicola gallistercoris | reverse complement strand
GTAAAATACTTGCCGGACAAGCGCATACGGTATGGGTGGCTACGTATGGCGAGAATATAGAAGAAGGTGATTATTACTTGGTGAAAATCAATGCGCAAACTGATGCCGTTGAGGTGGTTTACGATGAGCCGGTAATGGACTTTGCCATCGATTACAACCTTGCTTATTTATATAATTATGATTATCAGACCAACCGGTCTTCGGTTAAGGTCTTCGATTTGGCTTCGGGTAAGGTGGTCCGCGAGCAGTTCATTACCGATGGAACGAAGATAGAGCGTCCGTATGCCATTGCGGTCAATCCGTATAGCAGCAATGTCTATATCACGGAAGCGTACAATTATCAGGTAGAGGGCGATTTGCTTTGCTTTACGCCAGAGGGTAAATTAATGTTCCGGTTGAATGGGGTAGGGCTGAATCCGAATACCGTGTTGTTTCGCGATGTGTCTGCCTCTGTGGATGATTCCGGTTCGGAAGACAATCCGGATGCTTCATTTGCTTTTGCCGATAAAGTATTCGAATATGTTCCGGCTCCAACGCAATATATGAATACGATTACGGTGGCTTATCAAGATGGTTTTAATGAAGATGAGCGATTGAAATTTGCTTCCGAACGGCTTCGCAAACGTTCACTCTTGTCTTTAGGGGCGTATGGAGGATATATTGTTGTTGGTTTTTCTCAGCCAGTACCGAATGTGGAAGGAGCGTATGATTTTAAGATATATGGCAATGCCAATTACAATCCAAATGCTTGGCAAGACCGTCCGGGGGGAAGTGCTGAACCGGGTATTGTACTGGTTTCGAAAGACGAGAACGGGAATGGAATTCCCGATGACCCGTGGTATGAATTGGCTGGAAGCGAATACGGGAAAGATACGGAGACGCGTGATTACGAGATAACTTATTATCGTCCTCAGCCTGAAAATGCCGATGTGCGTTGGACGGATAATCAGGGGAACGAAGGTTATGTTTATCGTAACGGATATCATACGCAGGACTCATATTATCCGGCGTGGGTAAAAGAGGACAAAATGACTTTTCGCGGTACGCGATTAAAAGATAATGCGGTGGAGGAAAATGGTGTTTGGGTAGGATATGCTTACGATTGGGGGTATGCGGACAATCATCCTAACAATACAGAAACAACGCTGTTTAAAATAGAATGGGCGGTAGATGATAAAGGAAAGCAAGTATGCCTTGACGAAATAGATTTTGTAAAGGTTTATACGGCTGTCAATCAATATGCCGGGCAAGTGGGTGAATTGTCTACGGAAATAGCAGGGATAGAGAATTTACATTTCAAAGTGAACGAGTAGCATGAATCATGAATTAATCAAAATAAATTAGGAAATGAAAAAGTTATTAGGATTTGGGGCTGTTTTATTAAGCCTGACGTTGTGGAGTTGTAGCGATGATGAAACTCCGGTAAGTGAAGTGATTGTGAACAAGGAAGATGTGGTTGTTAGTTTTGAAGGGCAATTGGACGAATCGAATTCTTCGTATCTTGCGACAGAGGGGGAAATCGATGGATTTTACAAAAAAACAACTTTCAGTGACCCGCAAGGGATGGTTTCTTTTTCTCATTATTTTAGTGATTGGGGGTTTGGCGGTGGATTTACGTATACTAATTGTACGGATGTGACTACACCGGGATATACGAATTTGAGCGCGATTACCGGTAAAGGAAAGAATGGCAGCGTTTATCTAACAAGCAATGCAAATGATTTTACGGCTGCTCAAATTACTAATCTTCAGGTTGGAAAGTATCGGTTTAAAGGTGCATGGGTTACTAATACAACTTATAATTATTTAGCGATAAAAGATGGGAATGATGGCTCGGGCTTGGTCTCTAAGTTCGAGGATGGCGATTGGTTTAAACTAACAGCAATTGGCCACGGCTCTGATGGGACTGAGGTTGGAAGGACTGACTTTTATTTGGCCGATTTCTGTAATGGAAAAAACATTATTGTCAATACATGGGAATGGTTCGATTGGGGAGAACTGGCAGATGCTGCTTATATTACATTCGAATTAAGTTCAACTGATAATGGGGATTACGGGATGAATACACCTTCTTACTTCTGCATGGATGGTGTAACATTGCAGGAAAATTGAAAATACTTTTTTATAAATGATAAAGGCTCACTAATGAAGATTGTCTTCAGGAAGTGAGCCTTTTTTCTTTATCTTTGTTGATTGAACAGTTAATAAAATGATATAGGAAGATATGATTGATGAATTGTTGGAATTTAATAGTGTTTTTGTCGAAAACAAGGGATATGAAAAATATGTGACAACAAAATATCCCGACAAAAAGATTGCAATTGTTACATGTATGGATACGCGTTTGGTCGAGTTGATTCCGGCTGCATTAGGCTTACGTAATGGGGATGTGAAAATGATAAAGAATGCAGGAGGAACAATAACTCACCCTTTCGGGAGTGTGATGCGTAGTTTGTTGGTTGGAATATACGAACTGGGAGTGGAAGAAGTTATGATTATCGGACATACTGATTGTGGGGCTCAGCACATGGATAGTCAGGTAATGCTTCGGCATATTAAAGAGCATGGTGTTTCGGATAGAGACATTGAGATGATGGAGTATTGTAATGTTGATTTGCAGTCATGGCTGAGTGGGTTTGATGACGTGGAACAGTCGGTTCGTGCCAGTGTGCATTTGGTGAAACATCATCCTTTGATACCGAAAGATGTAATCGTTCGTGGTTTTATTATCAATTCTGTAACCGGTAAGTTGACCGAATTTGAGAATATAGATTGAATTTTGAAGTGATGGGCATTTGATAATCTTAAAAAAACATGCTTACATTATAAATAAAACACGATGTTGTTTCCTGTAACATAAACTCGCATTTTTTATATATGTCTTGTCGTTTTTCTAAGAATATCTATTGAAGAGTATTTTTTTTTCTAGTTTTTTTGTTTGTATAATCCGCTGTTTCCCAGTTGCTTGCTGTTTCTGTATTAAAAAAGTCCAAAAAAAATAGTGTATAAAGTTTGGATGTTACGTGTAAAGTGTGTACTTTTGCAACCGCTTTGGAAGGGAAACCGTTCCGGTTTGTTCCGGGCGTGCATTTTTAACGTGGGTTAACACTTTTTGTTTGGTGTTTCCTTTGGTAAGTGTTAGATTTGCAAGGTTCCGCTTTTTCC
>DXCG01000052.1 GCA_019116145.1 Candidatus Phocaeicola gallistercoris | reverse complement strand
ACACACATTTGTCCTAAACAACAAATCCTATTCCAAACACGAGGTTGGTTTATGCAAAAAACATCAGCATAAACCTCCAGAAACATGCTGGGATTTTCAAAAAATAACTTCAGCTTTTCTTTGTTTTATCTTGACAAAGATATATATTTGAACGTTTTATTTATACAAAAAAACTCATGAAAAAAATAGCTATTTCAACCGTCATGTTTCTATCGTCAGCTCTTATGTGGGCACAAGAGAATCCGTTATGGATGCGATATTGCGCCATTTCACCCGATGGAAACACCATTGCTTTTTCATACAAAGGCGATATTTTCACTGTTCCTTCCGAAGGAGGAAAAGCAACACAAATTACTACCCATGCTTCTTACGACAGTAAACCGTTGTGGAGCCCCGATGGAAAACTCATTGCTTTCGCATCCGACAGAATGGGGAGCTTGGATGTTTACATAGTAGCACGCGAAGGAGGTGTCCCAACACGCTTAACCACTCATTCAGGAAGCGAGACCCCGATTGCTTTTAAAGACAACCAAACGGTTTTGTTTTCTGCATCAATACGTCCTTCTGCTGAAGACAGACAATTTCCTTCCGGCACTTTTCCCCAAGTATATGAAGTCAGCATAGAAGGCGGACGTCCATGCTTGTTTTCATCGCTCACCATGGAACATATTTCATTCAATCCTCAAAACACAGAACAATGGCTGTATCAAGATAAAAAAGGATATGAAGACCCATGGAGAAAACATGAAAAAGCATCTGTAACCCGCGACATCTGGATGTGTAATAACGGAGAAACATTCCAGAAACTGACATCGTTCGAGGGTGAAGACCGTAATCCCGTATGGGCTCCCGATGGAAAATCGTTTTTCTACTTAAGTGAGAAAAACGGTTCGTTCAATATTTATCAACGTTCAACCGACGGCAAAGAGGATAAACAAATTACCCGGCACAGCAAAAACCCTGTCCGTTTCTTGAGTATTGCCAATAATGGAACACTTTGTTATGGTCTGGACGGAGAAATTTATACGCTTACTCCCGGCAAATCACCGCATAAAGTAAAAATAGGAATCGTTACAGACCGCACCGACCGCGATTTGATTAAACAAATCCGAAGTTACGGAGCAACCGATATTGCACTATCTCCCAATGAAAAAGAGGTGGCGTTCATCATGCGGGGCGATGTATATGTTACTTCTATCGAATATGAAACAACCAATCGCATAACCAATACGCCGGAACAGGAGCGGGATATACAATTTTCTCCGGATGGGAAAAGCCTGATTTATTCATCGGAACGAAATGGCATTTGGCAAATTTATCAATCGACCATACAAGATGAAGATGAAAAACTTTTTACTTATGCCACTAATATCAAAGAAGAACAGTTAACTAATTCACAAATCACTTCGTTCCAACCTCAATATAGTCCAGACGGGAAAGAGGTAGCTTTCCTTGAAAATCGTACAGCCATCCGGGTTATTAATTTAAAATCGAAGAAAGTACGCACCGTGATGGATGGAAAATATCAATACTCCTATAGCGATGGAGACCAATGGTTTCAATGGAGCCCGGATAGTAAATGGATATTATCGGATTATATCGGTACCGGCGGATGGAATAACAAAGACGTAGTCTTAATCAATGCCGATGGAAAAGGGGAAATGCATAATCTTACCCAAAGCGGTTACAACGATACACATGCACGCTGGGCTTTAGGAGGAAAAGCAATGGTCTGGTCGAGTGACAGAGCCGGATATCGCAGTCACGGAAGTTGGGGAGCTGAATCGGATGCCTATATCATGTTTTTCGATTTAGAAGCATACGAACGCTTCCGTATGAATAAAGAAGATTTGGCTTTAACTGAAGAAGCAGAAAAAATAAAGAAAGAAAAAGAACAAAAAGAAAAAGCGGAACAAGAAAAGAAAAAGAAAAAAGATAAAAAAGAACAAGAACAAAAAGACGATAAGAAAGAAACCGATGAAGTTAAACCGTTAAAATTTGATTTGGAGAACTGCCGCGATCGCATTATCAGACTGACAGGAAACTCATCGTTTATGGGAGACGGATATTTGTCGCCGAAAGGAGATAAGTTTTATTATCAAGCAGCATTCGAAAGCGGATATGATTTATGGGTACACGACTTGAAAGATGGTTCCACCCGTATTGTGGTAAAAGGTCTTGGAGGCGGACAAATGCATCCCGACAAAAAAGGGGAAAACATATACATGTGCAGTAACGGTCTGAAAAAAGTAAACTTGAACGATGGAAAAACGACTCATATTTCATTTAATGCTTTTTTCGATTATCGTCCATACGATGAACGAAATTACATGTTCAACCATATATGGCAACAGGTAAAAGATAAATTTTACGTTACCGACCTGCACGGAACAGACTGGAACGGCTACCGAGATGTCTATAAGAAATTCCTTCCGTATATAAACAACAATTACGACTTTGCAGAAATGTTAAGTGAAATGCTTGGGGAATTGAATGCTTCGCATACTGGTGCACGTTATTATGGAGGGGGAAGTGCATTGGCAACGGCATCACTTGGCGTATTTTTTGACGAATCGTACGATGGAGATGGTTTGAAAATAAAGGAAATCATTGCTAAAAGTCCGTTAGCATTGTTGGATACAGAAGTCAAAAATGGATGCATCATTGAAAAAATAGACGGACAAGCCATAGCAAAAGGACAAGACTATTTCCCTCTCTTGGAAGGTAAAGTAGGAAGAAAAATTCGTTTAAGTATCTACGACCCGGAATCAAAGAAGCGTTTCGACGAAACAATCAAAGGTATCAGTAACGGGCAAGAAAATGAATTATTGTACCAACGCTGGGTGGAAAGAAATCGCAAAGAAGTAGAAGAATTATCCGACGGACATGTTAGTTACGTCCACATCAAAGGCATGGACAGTCCAAGTTTCCGTACTCTTTACAGCGAATTGTTAGGACGTTACCGCAATGCCGATGCGGTTGTTATCGATACCCGTCATAACGGAGGCGGATGGTTACACGATGATGTAGTCACTCTTCTTGGTGGCAAAGAATATCAACGCTTTGTTCCTCGTGGACAATACATTGGGAGCGATCCTTATAATAAATGGCTAAAACCTTCATGTATGCTGATTTGCGAAGATAATTACAGCAATGCATGTGGAACCCCATGGGTTTATAAAGAATTGGGCATTGGGAAATTAATTGGAACCCCTGTTCCCGGAACAATGACAGCGGTATGGTGGGAAAATCAAATCGATCCGAGCATTGTTTTCGGAATTCCTCAGGTTGGATGCATGGACATGAGAGGTAAATATCTGGAGAACAATCAAGTAGAGCCAGATATAAAAATAGAAAACGAACCTTCCGACCAATTAAAAGGTAACGATGCACAATTAAAAGCTGCAGTCGAGCTTATGTTGGAAACAACTCATAAGTGATTGTTTCTCCAATCATAAAACCATATATAAAAAATGCCAAGACGTTTTTTAAAAACGTCTTGGCATTTTATTTTTTCCTCTTGTCATTTTTCTAATTTGTCATAGTCTTCATCTGTAACCGCCTCCAGCCATTCATTGGAAGTATTCTCCCCGGGAATCTCAAATGCTAAATGTGCAAACCAACTATCAGCTGCAGCTCCATGCCAATGCTTCACATTTGCAGGAATATGTACTACATCACCCGGAGACATCTGTACAGCCGGCTTTCCTTCTTCTTGATACCAACCGCGTCCTGCCACACAAACCAACATTTGTCCACCTCCTTTAGTTGCATGATGTATATGCCAATTATTCCGGCAACGAGGTTCGAATGTTACATTGGAAAAAGAAACTTGTTCTCTTGAAATAGGAGCCAAATAACTGTTCCCGATAAAATATTTTGCATAAACGGTATTAGGTTCTCCTATCGGGAAAATCATTTCACGTTGAAAAGCAGCTTTTCCATTGTCGGATATCTCATCTTCTGCCCATACATCTTTTGCCAAGCGAAAAGCTCCCCAAGCATTCGGCCATCCTGCATAGAAAGCAACATGTGTCAATAACTCGGCTATTTCCGTGCGGGTTACACCGTTACTTTTCGCAAAACTCAAATGATGAGTAAGCGATGAATCTACTATTCCTTTACCAACTAAAGTAGCAATTGTAATCATACTACGGTCGTGTGAACTCAATCCGGAACGATTCCAAACTTCTCCAAAAAGAATGTCATCGTTTATTTTTGCAAATTCGGGAGCAAATTCCCCCAATTGCACACGACCTGCTGTTTGTGTAATCTTTTCTTGTGCCATAATAAACTGAATATCAACCATTGAAAATATTAAACCTAAAAATAACATCTTTTTCATAAGCCTCTAATATTTAAGTTATTTGTATCGCAAAAATAAGGCAATAAGAAATGGACGGATGTAAACAAATTACAGATTTTCCTCACACAATTACAGATATGATAAACTCTTATTTGCAACTTATATGCAAAAAAAAGACATGCATTGTTTCTAAATATATCATAACTTTGCACCCGATACTAAAACAATTACAGCAATGAACTCCAAAAACGATGAACATATTCAGAAACATACATTCCCGGTTCTGGGGATGAGTTGTGCCGCATGTGCCACACGTGTAAACAAAACACTGGCTCAACAAAAAGGTGTCTGTTCGGTTAATGTCAATTATGCCGCTGCAACTGCTACCGTCACGTATGACGATACACAATGTTCCCCCGACAGTTTGAAACGAGCGATACAAGACGCAGGTTATGATTTGCTGACAAACGAAGGAGAAAACATAGGGCAAATTGCAGAAAACGCGCATGCCCTTCATTATAAGCAATTAAAACGCCGAACCACGTGGGCTATCCTTCTGGCTATTCCGGTTGCAGTCATCAGCATGTTTTTCTCGAACTTGCCTTATGCCAACTACATAACATGGATTCTTGCAACTCCTGTTGTCTGTGGATTCGGTAGCATTTTTTTTATCAATGCGTGGAAACAATTAAAGCATCGGTCGGCAAATATGGACACATTAGTGGCAAATAGTACAGGAATTGCCTATCTCTTTAGCTTGTTTAACTTATTCTTTCCTGAGTTCTGGCTCTCGCGCGGTATTACCCCACATGTATATTTTGAGGCATCAAGTGTTATCATTGCATTTATTTTATTAGGACGGACTTTAGAAGAACGCGCCAAAAGCAATACCACAGAATCAATAAAAAAACTAATGGGACTACGCCCCAAAACAGTTACACTCATCGACTTTTCAAACAACACACAGGTTATTCCTATCGAACAAATAGTTCCGGGTAATATTCTTTTGGTAAAACCCGGAGAGAAAATAGCGGTTGATGGCACTGTTACTTCAGGCAATTCATTTGTAGATGAAAGCATGTTAAGCGGTGAACCAATTGCTGTACACAAGACAAAAGGAACAAAAGTTTTCGCAGGGACAATCAATCAAAAGGGAAGTTTTCGTTTCCAAGCAGAAAAAGTAGGATCGGAAACTATGTTAGCTCACATCATCCGCATGGTACAAGACGCTCAAGGAAGTAAAGCCCCGGTACAGAAATTTGTCGATAAAATTGCGGCTGTTTTTGTCCCAACAATCATGAGTATTGCCTTGCTATCCTTCATTTTTTGGTGGATATTTGAAACGAACAACGGATTTACTCACGGTTTATTGGCGGCAGTCACCGTACTTATCATTGCCTGTCCTTGTGCTTTAGGGTTGGCTACACCTACAGCTATTATGGTCGGAATTGGGAAAGGAGCAGAACAAGGCATACTCATTAAAGATGCTGAAAGTTTAGAGACTGCCAAAAGAATAGATACAATTGTTTTCGATAAAACAGGAACCATCACTGAAGGCAAGCCCGTCGTTACCGACCTAATATGGAATACAAAAGACAAACAAATACAAAAGATTTTCTTTGAAATGGAAAATCAATCAGAACATCCTTTAGCAGAGGCTATTGTACTTTATTATAAAGAAAAGCACGAATTAGCCTCTGCTGATGAGCAAAACAACAAGGTAATAACATCTTTCGAGAGCATTACAGGGAAAGGCATCAAAGCATTGGTTGACAATAAATGGTTCTTTGCAGGAAATCATCGGTTACTTATAGAAGCAAATGTTACTATTCCCCAATCATGGGAAGAGAAAGCCGAAACCCTTACACAAGAAGCCAAAACAGTGATATGGTTTGCAAACACAAATGAGGTTTTGGCACTAATCGCCATATCCGATCAAATTAAAACAACATCACAGAAAGCTATTTCAAACTTACGCAAACGGGACATTACTCCTATCATGTTGACAGGAGATAATGAACAAACAGCCAAAGCCATTGCAACAAAAGTTGGAATAGAACAATACCGGTCGGAAATGCTTCCACAACAAAAAGCCGAATTTATAACCCAATTACAACGTAAAGGCAAACATGTAGCTATGGTGGGAGATGGTATTAACGATAGCGCGGCATTGGCTCAAGCCGATTTAAGCATTGCCATGGGACAAGGAAGCGATATTGCCATGGATGTAGCAAAAATGACAATTATTTCATCCGATCTAAATAAAATTTCGGATGCCATCCAACTTTCCATCTTCACTGTACGAACAATTCGTGAAAATCTCTTTTGGGCATTTATCTACAATATGATAGGAGTCCCAATCGCTGCAGGTATTCTCTACCCCATAAACGGGTTTCTATTGAATCCAATGATTGCCGGTGCTGCCATGGCACTAAGCAGTGTCAGTGTTGTAACAAACAGTTTACGACTGAGAAAAAAGAAAATCGGGACAGTCCCTCCGGTTGTAGCAAACGAAACTTCCGCTAAAAACGAAGTTGTACTCACGGGAAACCCGACCTTAAGTTATCACATTGAAGGCATGATGTGCAATCATTGCCGCATGGCAGTAGAAAAGGCTTTAAATACACTGGAAGATATACATGCAACTGTCACATTAGAACCTCCCATGGCACAAATAACATTCTCTGGCAATAAAAAATATTCATTAGATGAATTGCAGCGAACCATAACAGACAAAGCCGGTGATTATATCATAAAAGAATAGTTCATTTACCTAAAAAGAAAATGACATTTCCGATAAAAGACCATGAAATATTCAACAATTTTTCAAGAAGTTTTTTCTATATTTGCTACAGAAAAATTTACCTTTGTAGCAAATATATGAAACGTCTTATGAAATTTAACCTCTATACCCATATTCTCATCGCTCTCTTTACTTGTTTTATATGCTTTTCATGCAAAGACGATGAACATTATACCCCCATCTCTTTGTCGTATATCGGCGAAGGGACCTCTCCTTTATCAGACAACAATACAATGACTATCAGTCCGTTCAACGAAGGCGAACCTTTTCATATCAACGGAGGTAATGGCATTTATACGATAAACAACCACACACCCGAAAAGATAGACTACCGATACGACGGAAATGTACTGACCATTATCCCTATAAGTCTGGGAGATGCCACTTTATCGATAACAGACCGTGTAGGAAACAATTTCATATTAAATGTAACTGTTGCTTATCCGAATACGATTCTTAATGTAAATGAAATATATGCAATTGTCACCGGAGGAGAACTTACGCAGAATCAAGCTAAAGAAATAGAAAATTCAATTATTAACCGTTCCTTAGTAGAAAAAAGAGGGAAATACATCTTTACTTATACAAACCAGTCACTCACAGAAGGATTAGTTTCTGTTTATCCATCGGAAACGAGTTCCACTGCTTTATTAGGTATTTTTAAACAAGACAAACGCACAATCGATGAAGAAGGCATCTCCATTCATATCACTCTTACGGAAGGTTCTTCTTACGACTATTTGCTTACATACCGTGTACCCGATAACCGTACAGAAACATATCCGACAGTTTATCTGCAACAAGATGTGACAGAAGAATACAAAGGATTATATCCGAACTTGGATAGAGCTTATCGCATACAAACCATCCCCGGCGAATCACGCTGACATAATCATGCAAGCAATCCGGGAAAACAACGAAGGGCATATCGAGTTACAGGCTTTCAATCTTTATCAGCGCATTCAAATCATTCATAGTCAGCCTCCTGTAACTCCCGACAATATCAAATACAAGTATCCCCTATTCTACACGTTGTTAGAAGAAATATGCGATGAGCTTATATCCAATGTTTCCTTTTCTTTTTCAAATTTCTTTTCACGTTTAAATTACATTTGCAAAGCGTTTCGCTTATCTCCTTCCGATACGTATGCTATTCAGTGTATGCGCAGAAACGGATATGCTTCTATGCAAAAAGGTTTTCACGCAAATTTAGAAACATATCTATTCGACCTTCGTGCATTGGTATGTTTTATTTCTCATACTTTCAATGAGAAAATTCCACAAAGCCTGCAAGCAATCATTCCTCAACAGAATCGTCCTTATAAGAAAGCTACAGCGACATATATTCCATATTTACGGGCAACAGTTACCCGATGGGATGATATGTATATCTACGCAACAATCGACAGCGACACAGACCCGTTTATCCTTATTGATTACCGCCACAGTGGATACGATGGTGACTTATGCTACATAAACAACTTGTTAGAAGAAAATATCCCCATCAATCTGTTGCAAGTACACGTCAATGAAGAGCGTCATTACTTACCGCACCTCATCGTTGTTCATCCAGACTATCTGATAGACATCAGTTCTTTGGCTGCTTGTTTTCGAGAATATGGACATCATCCACTCAATTTCTTTATCAACCGCATAAAACCTAAAGCAAATTCATCAGCTATTCTAATGGGTAATCTGGCAGGACAATTTCTTGACGATTTCATAAATGAAGACTTTTCCCATCCTATAAATTATAAAGAGAGTTTAAAGAAATTCTTCCTTTCTTCAGCATTAGAGTTTTGTACTTGTCCTCTTCCTTCCGATTTCCATGAACAGGCACAAAAACAATTTGCCAATATCCGCACATTCATCCATGAAATATTACCTCAAAACTTACCAGCATTCGACAGGCATAAGACCTTGCTTGAGGCTTCTTTCATCTGTGAACAATTAGGTCTGCAAGGACGTGCCGACATGTTACAAAACGACTTTAGTTTGCTTATCGAACAAAAATCCGGAAAAAGGGATGAGTTCAACCACCGACATAAAGAAGATCATTTCATACAAATGATGCTTTATCAAGCAGCTTTATTTTTCAACTTTGGAGAATGTACACAAAACATACAAACGTTCTTGCTTTATTCTAAATATGCAGACGGACTGATGAATGAGCATTTTTCTGAAACACTTTTTCGGGAAAGTATTCGCCTGCGCAATTACATCGTAACAAATGAAATGAAATTCAGCAACGGAAGCATTCACGATACCATTGCTTCTTTAAGTACAGATACATTAAACGAATATAATGTACACAACCGCTTATGGACACAATATCAAGAACCTGAGTTACGGACTATTATTGAAAATCTGACAACAAGCAGTCCGTTGGAACGAGCTTACTTCGAACGTTTTTTTACTTTCATAACCAAAGAACAGGTTTTAAATAAAACGGGAGGAAAAAACAGTATTAATTCTGGGTTTGCCAGTCTATGGCATACACCTTTATCCGAAAAAATAGAAACAGGAAATATCCTGATCAACTTAACCATTGCAGAGAAAAATAAAAGCAACCCCAACAAAGGTTATGATATATTGCGTTTACATATACCACAACAGGGAGAAAATATCTTACCCAATTTCAGAACCGGAGATATTGTCTTGTTTTATTCATACTACGAATTGCCCGATGTGCGGAAACAACTTTTAATGAAAGCCAATGTCATAGATATTGCTTCTGAAGAAATTACCATCCTATTACGTAACGGACAACAAAACAAAGACCTTTTCGGAAATGGTAAAGAACGTTATGCCATTGAGCATGATTCTTCCGACACTTCTACCACCAACGCATTACGAGGATTATACACCTTTTTATTGGCTCTTCCTGACCGTAAGGATTTACTATTAGGCAATCGGGAACCTCAACAAGACTTCTCACAAAAGCTTAATGGTTCTTACGGCGATTTCAATGATTTAGTACTCAAAGAAAAACAAGCAACAGACTATTTTTTATTAGTCGGACCTCCCGGAACAGGAAAAACATCATGCGCTTTACATTATATGGTAAAAGAAGCATTGACCGACCCGAAAGCATCTATCTTATTGCTTTCATATACAAACCGAGCTGTTGATGAGATATGTAATATGTTGATTGATTCCGGTATCACAGAAAACGAGACATTCATCCGTATCGGCAATGAATATGCGTGCAGCAAACGCTTCATTCCATTCTTATTGAAAAATAGTCTTTCAGAAACAATGAAACTGACCGACATACAGGAAATGTTGAAAAAAACACGCATTTTTGTCGCTACAACTACAGCTATAAACAGCCGACCGTACATATTTAAATTGAAACATTTTACAACTTGCTTCATTGATGAAGCATCACAAATTACAGAACCGGAACTAATCGGCATTTTATCGGCAAAACATGAGGCAAGCAATGCTATCGACAAATTTGTATTAATTGGAGATTACAAGCAACTGCCTGCCATTACTTTACAAAACTCATCGGATGCTTGTGTGAACCATCCGCTATTGAAT
>DXCG01000051.1 GCA_019116145.1 Candidatus Phocaeicola gallistercoris | reverse complement strand
GGGAAAATCCGTACGTATATCAATCTGATAGTGACGATGCTGTTAGGCGGATTGTGGCACGGAGCATCGTGGAATTTTATTCTTTGGGGCGGATTGCACGGTGCTGCATTGGCTGTCCATAAGTTCTTGCGCAGCTTGTTGCATCGTCCGAAGACGTATCGCAGTACGGGCATTAAGAAATTCTTTGCGGTCATCCTGACTTTCCATTTCGTTTGCTTCGGCTGGATATTCTTCCGCAATACGACTTTCGAAGGTTCGCAGACCATGATACGGCAAATCTTCACGTCTTTCCATCCCGAACTGTTCATGCAGTTGGTTACGGGATATTGGAAAGTGTTTGCCTTAATGGGTTTGGGTTATGTGCTTCATTGGTTGCCTGACAGTTGGCAGGATACGTGTAGCCGTGGGGTGGTACGCCTTCCTTTGGTCGGTCAGGCATTGCTGGTCATTGCTTTGATATTCATTGTGATTCAAGTAAAGAGCAGCGACATCCAGCCGTTCATTTACTTCCAGTTCTAAGCAGAAGATATTTTCCTTGCGGTAATGTGCTTTATTTAAAGAAGAAATAGTTTGTAAATTTTTATTAAAAATATTTTTCTATTTTGATATTCTTTGTAGATTTGTTTATAATTTATCAATCTATTAATAACACATAGAAAATACTTGAAAAGCACATGAATAAATTTGTGAAATGGGGCATTGTTGCTGTTATAGGAGGAGGTTGTGTAGCATTAGGAATTCGTACTTTTATCCCGCAGGAAAATGAAGAGCTGAAAGACGCAGAGGAGACGTTGTTACCTCAATCTGCAACGAGTAAAGCATTAAATGTAAATGCACATATTCTGAAACCTCATTTAATAACCGATCAACTTTTTGTAAGTGGTGAACTTATTCCCGATGAGGAGGTTGATTTATCGTTTGAAACATCCGGAAAAATAGTTGATATATTTTTTGAAGAAGGTAGTTTTGTCAATAAGGGACAATTACTTGCCAAGGTGAATGATCGGCAATTGCAAGCGCAGTTAGCAAGATTGGAAGCGCAAATGCCATTGGCTGAAGACCGTGTATTCCGTCAGAATGCTTTATTACAACGTGATGCGGTAAGTAAAGAAGCATACGAACAAGTTAAAACGGAATTGGCTACTTTACAGGCAGATATAGATAATGTGAAAGCTAATATAGATATGACAGAACTACGGGCTCCGTTTGATGGTATTATAGGTTTGCGGCAAGTTAGTTTGGGAACATACGCATCACCTTCCACAATTGTAGCTACATTGACTCGTATTACGCCGATAAAGATACAATTTCAAGTTCCGGAGCGTTATGCAAAACAGATGAAAAATGGGACAAGGCTCTCTTTTAAAGTCGATGAGCAGTTGGATGCTTTCAATGCACAAGTCTATGCAACAGAATCGAGTTTGGATAATGAAACACATAAACTGACCGTTCGTGCACGTTACCCGAATACCGATGGGAAATTGTTGCCAGGACGATATGTCAGTATAGAGTTGAAAAATAATGAAATAAAAAATGCAATAGCTATACCTTCGGAAGCAATTGTTCCGGAAATGGGACAGAATAAAGTCTTTGTCTATCGTTCGGGTTTAGCACAACCGGTCGATGTGGAAATAGGTATCCGTACAGATGCAGAAGTACAAATCCTTCGAGGATTGACAGCAGGTGATACTATTATTACATCGGGAACTCTTCAACTTCGGACGGGGATGCCTGTAACTCTCGACAACATTAACTAATATTTCGTTTTTATGAATATATCTGAGTTGAGTATACGTAGACCGGTATTGGCTACTGTATTGACAATTATAATTATACTTTTCGGCTTAATAGGATATACAACATTAGGTGTGCGTGAATATCCGTCTGTCGATAATCCTATTATTTCTGTAACTTGTAGCTATTCGGGTGCCAATGCTGATGTAATAGAAAATCAGATAACAGAACCTTTGGAACAAAATATTAATGGTATTCCGGGTATCCGTTCTTTGTCAAGTGTGAGCCAGCAAGGACAAAGCCGTATTACTGTTGAGTTTGAACTTTCTGTAGACCTTGAAACAGCAGCAAATGATGTCCGGGATAAAGTGTCGCGTGCACAACGTTATCTTCCTCGCGATTGCGACCCGCCGACAGTATCGAAAGCCGATGCCGATGCGAGTCCTATTTTAATGGTTGCTATTCAAAGTGATAAGCGTTCGCTTTTGGAATTGAGTGAAATAGCAGACCTTACGGTTAAAGAACAATTGCAGACAATTTCCGATGTGAGTAGTGTTTCTATTTGGGGAGAGAAACGTTACTCTATGCGTTTATGGTTAGATCCTACTAAAATGGCAGGATACGGCATTACACCGGTTGATGTGAAAAGTGCGATGGATAATGAAAACGTAGAACTTCCATCGGGTAGCATTGAAGGTAATACTGTAGAGCTTACCTTAAGGACTATGGGACAAATGCACACAGCAAAAGAATTTAATAATGTTGTAATTAAAGAAATTAATGGGCAGATTATTCGTTTAAGTGATATCGGATATGCAGAATTGGGCGCGGCAGATATTAAGAGTTATATGAAAATGAATGGTGTACCGATGGTAGGTGTTGTTGTTATACCTCAGCCAGGGGCCAATCATATTGAAATAGCCGATGCTGTTTATGAGCGTATGGAACAAATGGAGAAAGATTTGCCTGATGATGTAACATATACATACGGATTCGATAATACACGTTTTATCCGTGCTTCTATTGCTGAAGTAGAAAGTACTGTGTACGAAGCCTTTGTATTGGTTATTATTATTATTTTTCTTTTCCTGCGCGATTGGCGTGTTACATTGGTACCTTGTATTGTAATTCCGGTATCATTGATAGGTGCATTTTTTGTAATGTATGTTGCCGGATTCTCGATTAATGTGTTGACAATGCTGGCTGTTGTACTTTCTGTAGGTCTGGTTGTAGACGATGCTATTGTAATGACAGAAAATATATATATACGCATAGAACGAGGGATGGACCCGTTTGAAGCCGGAATAGAGGGGGCAAAAGAAATTTTCTTTGCAGTTATATCTACTACAATTACGCTGGTTGCTGTATTTTTGCCTATTGTTTTTATGGAAGGAACCAGTGGACGTTTGTTCCGTGAGTTTAGTTTTGTAGTAGCCGGTTCGGTTTTGATTTCTGCGTTTGCTGCTTTAACTTTCACTCCGATGTTGGCAACTAAATTATTGGTACGGCAAGAAAAGCATAATTGGTTTTATCGGAAAACAGAACCTTTTTTTGACGGATTAAACCGTTTGTATGCAAAAGGATTAAATGCTTTCCTGAAACGACGTTTTTGGGCTATTCCTTTTTCTGTTATTACACTGGTTGTAATTGGATTCTTATGGAATAAAATACCAGCTGAAATGGCTCCATTGGAAGACCGTTCGAAAATTACTATCAATACGAAAGCTGCTGAAGGTGCAAGTTATGAATATATTCGAGATTATACAGAGGATATTAACGATTTAGTTGATTCATTGATTCCAGATGCAGAGGCCGTTACAGCACGTGTGTCGAGTGGAAGTGGAAATATTCAGATAACGTTGAAAGATATTCGTGAAAGAGATTATACTCAAATGGAGGTTGCCGAAAAGCTATCGCAGGCGATAAAGACGAAAACGAAGGCACGTTCGTTTGTACAACAGCAATCTTCTTTTGGCGGACGGCGGAATAGTATGCCGATACAGTATGTGTTACAGGCAGTAAGTATTGAGAAACTGGAAAAGGTGTTGCCAGAATTTTTAAATAAAGTATACGATAATCCTACATTTCAAATGGCGGATGTCGATTTGAAATTCAGTAGTCCGGAAATGCAAGTTTTGATAAATCGCGATAAAGTCGGGACAATGGGAGTAAACGTCCGAGACATAGCAGAAACATTGCAGTATGGCTTGAGCGGTCAGCGTATGGGATATTTCTACATGAATGGTAAACAATATGAAATATTAGGGCAGATTAATCGTCAGCAACGTAATGAACCAGCATATATCCGATCTATTTATATTCGAAACGATGATGGGGAAATGATTCAATTAGATAATTTAGTGGAGCTTGTCGAATCAATTGCTCCTCCGAAATTGTATCACTATAACCGCTTCATTTCTGCGACTATTTCTGCTGGGCTTGCCGAAGGAAAAACCATTGGGCAAGGGCTGGAAGAAATGGATAAGATTGCAGCAGAAACATTGGATGAAACATTCCGTACAGCATTATCCGGCGATTCGAAAGATTATAGAGAGAGTTCATCCAGCTTGATGTTTGCATTTATTTTGGCACTTGTCCTTATTTATCTGATTTTGGCTGCTCAGTTTGAAAGTTTCAAAGATCCCTTTATTATTATGTTGACTGTGCCTTTAGCTATTGCCGGTGCCTTGATATTTATGTATTTTGGGGATATAACAATGAATATTTTCAGCCAGATAGGAATCATTATGCTGATTGGATTGGTGGCTAAAAACGGTATTTTGATTGTCGAGTTTGCCAATCAGAAACAAGAAGCAGGCGAAGATAAGATGACTGCTATCCGGGATGCATCTTTACAACGTTTGCGCCCTATATTAATGACGAGTGCCGCTACTATATTGGGATTGATCCCGTTGGCTTTTGCTACTGGTGAGGGTGCCAATCAGCGTATAGCAATGGGTACGGCTGTTGTAGGCGGTATGTTGGTTTCTACGTTCCTTACTATGTTTATAGTACCGGCTATTTATTCGTATATATCTACTAATCGAATCAAAAAAGAGAAAAAAGCATGAGACGTTTTCATATATATATTACTTTGCTTTGTTTGAGTTTATGCGCTTCATCGCATGCGCAGTTTTATACTTTGCAGCAATGCTTGGAAGAAGGGTTGATGAACAATTATTCATTACGTATTTCACGTAATGAGATGCAGATAGCCAAAAATAATGCAACATGGGGAAATGCAGGATTCTTGCCTACGGTTGATGTCAGTGCTGGATATAATACAACGACTAACAGTACGAATACAAAATCGCAGACAGAAGGAACTACAAAAGATAGAAGAGCGTTTGATCAGACGATTGATGTAGGAGTTGATTTGAATTGGACTATTTTTGATGGTTTCAACATTACGACTACTTATAAAGAGCTTCAAATTTTAAAACAGCAAGGCGAAATCAATACGCGGATTGCCATTGAAGATTTTATTGCAACCTTGACCGCCGAATATTATAATTATATTCAGCAAGAAATCCGTTTGAAAAATTTCAAAAATACCATGTCTTTATCGAAAGAACGTTTACGTATTGTTGAGGAAAGGTATCACATCGGAAATTTTTCTCGTTTGGATTATTTGCAGGCAATGGTCGATTTTAATGCCGATAGCACGCAGTATATGAAGCAGCAAGAACTTGTTCATACATCTCGTATTAATTTGAATGAATTGATGGCAATTAGGGATATAGACCGTCCTATTCAAGTACAAGATTCTCTTATTGATTTGAAGCATGTGTTAGATTTTTCTGAATTGTGGGAATCGACATTGGCAACAAATGCATCGTTGTTGAGAGCAAATCAGAATACGGATTTAGCTCAATTGGATTATAAAAAAGTCTTGTCGCGTAATTATCCTTATTTACGTTTGAATGCAGGTTACGGTTATACATCGAATAAGTATGATGTATCCAATGATATCCGGAGACGTGATAACTGGGGATTCAGAGGGGGACTCACAATTGGTTTTAACATATTCGATGGGAATCGTAAGCGGGAACGGAAAAATGCAAGTCTTTCTATTCGGAATGCCCAACTTGAGCGTCAGCAATTAAAACAAAGTTTGCGGGCTGATTTAAGCAACTTGTGGCAAGCATATCAAAATAATATTCAAATATTGGTAATGGAACGGCAAAATATAATTGCAGCAAAAGAAAATTATGACGCGGCAAAAGACCGTTATTTGCTGGGAGACTTGTCGGGAGTTGCGATGAGAGAAGCTCAGGTAAGTTTGTCGGATGCGGAAGAGCGTATCCTTTCTGCCGAATATGAGACTAAGATGTGTGAGATATCTTTGTTGCAGCTTAGTGGAAAAATAACATATTATTTAGAATAAAACACCAGCAACTTTAACTCTAAAGATGAAGTGCTTTTACTTCAATTATTTTTATTACTTTTACGGTCTGTTAATATTGTAATAAAATTAAGGTAAATAATCTGAGATACAGATGGGATTATTTGTTCGTAAAAGTATAGAGTCTCTACAGGCAGAAGCCGGAGAAACAGGGGCGAAAACCTTGAAAAGGGTTCTCGGACCTGTGAGTTTAGTTGCATTGGGTGTAGGTGTTATTATTGGTGCCGGTTTATTTTCTATTACCGGTACCGTTGCTGCCAATTATACAGGACCAGCCATTACACTTTCTTTTATTATAGCGGCTATCGGTTGTTGTTTTGCGGGGTTGTGTTATGCCGAATTCGCTTCTATGATTCCTGTAGCGGGAAGTGCTTATACATATTCGTATGCCACAATGGGAGAGCTCATTGCATGGATTATTGGTTGGGACCTTGTGTTGGAATATACAGTTGCAGCAACTACGGTCAGTATTAGTTGGAGTCGTTATTTGGTGGTGTTTTTACAAAGTATAGGTATTGATTTGTCTCATGCTTTGACCGCGTGTCCGTGGGATGGAGGTATTATCAATATTCCTGCTATGGTAATAGTGGTACTGATGAGCCTCATGTTGATGAGAGGAACTGCCGGAAGTTCGTTTTTCAACGGGTTGATAGTTTTTCTCAAAATAGCAGTGATACTGATTTTCGTCATCCTTGGTTGGAGATTTATACAAGCGGAAAATTATATTCCTTACGTGCCTCAAAATACAGGAGCATTAGGAGAATTTGGTTTCTCAGGCGTTTTACGTGGGGCGGCAATCGTCTTTTTTGCATTTCTTGGTTTCGATGCAGTTAGCACAGCGGCTCAGGAAACTAAAAATCCCAAGCGGGATATGCCTATTGGTATTCTTGTTTCTTTATTGGTGTGTACTATTTTATATATATTGTTTGCTCATGTTATGACCGGAGTAGCTCATTATACCGATTTTAAAGGGCAAGAAGGAATTGCACCGGTAGCTGTTGCGATAGAGCACATGGGCACAACAGAAGCAAATGGAATGATGGTCCCGGCATATCCTTGGTTAAACAAAGCCATTATTCTGGCTATTCTGTTTGGTTATTGTTCTGTAATAATGGTAACTTTACTAGGGCAAAGTAGAGTGTTTTTAAGTATGAGCCGAGACGGATTGCTACCTCCATTCTTTTCACGAATTAATGAACGATTTCGCACGCCTGTACATAGTAATTTCCTTTTTATGGTGGTCGTCAGCCTATTGGCTGGTTTTGTCCCGGCAGAAGTTGCCGGAGAAATGACCAGTATAGGTACGCTGCTCGCTTTTACATTGGTGTGTGCAGCTGTCTTGGTTGTCCGGAAAACGATGCCCGACATTCATAGGGCATTTAAGACTCCGTTTGTTCCTTTGATTCCCATTATGGGGATTCTTACTTGTTTATGTATGATGTGTTTTTTACCAGCCGATACATGGATACGGCTGGTTTTATGGATGTTGATAGGTTTGGATGTTTATGCTTGTTATGGCGTAAAACATAGTAAACTTGAGTGCGGGAAAAAGTATCGGAAAGGTGATAATGTTCTGAATGTGCTGGGACTGGTGCTTTCAGTATTAAGTATCATTACCGGTTTGTGGCATCAGCAAACGGTGGGCTGGAATGAAGATAAATTGTTATTAATCATATCGTTTGCATTTGCTTTTACCCATTGTGCTTTTTATATGTGGAGAATTTGGAAACATTCGCATGAACATGAAATGAGGAAAGACGATAAATACTTAAAATAAGTTATAAATAACGTATGAACACAAAAAAAGAAATTTAAACTATATTACATCCCTAAAAAAACCGTTACTTTACAAAAATTTAAAATTTTATGAATGAGCAACGTTTATATATGGCCATTCAAGCGGCTTTGAAAGCTGGAGTGGAAATCATGAATGTATATACCGATCCGAAAGCTGATTTTGAAATAGAACGGAAAGCTGATAATTCACCATTAACAATAGCCGACAAAAAATCTCATCGGGTAATTGTTGAGGAACTGGCGGCGTTGCCTTATCCTGTATTAAGCGAAGAGGGAAAAGAAATGCCATTTGACCAACGGGCGAAATGGAATGAATTATGGATTGTTGACCCTTTGGATGGTACAAAAGAATTTATTAAACGAAACGGAGAATTTACTGTGAATATTGCTTTTGTGAGAAATGGTGTTCCAGAGACAGGAGTTATTTATATTCCGGTAAAGCAAGAATTATATTTTGCCGATGAGAAATTAGGTGCTTACAAATTAAAAGACATTGCATCTGTTTCGTCAAGCGATTCGGTTGAAAATCTGATGACACATGCCGAGAAACTTCCTTATGAAAATGAAAAACAACAAGATGAATTTCTGATTGTAGCTTCACGTTCTCACATGAACGAAGATACAGAACATTTTATTGCCGAAATGGAGCGTACACATGCATTTGTCAAAACAGTGTCAAAAGGAAGTTCACTGAAACTGTGTCTCGTTGCCGAAGGGCTGGCTGATGTATATCCGCGTTTTGCTCCTACTATGGAATGGGACACAGCTGCAGGTCATGCCATCGTACGTGCTGCGGGAGGAGAAGTGTATCAAGCAGGGACAAACGTTCCTCTGCTCTATAATAAAGAGAATTTGTTGAATCCGTGGTTTATTGCTTATCCTGAAAAGATGAAACAATAAACCGTGTGCGGAAAACTTATTAAATTATTTTTTAGGATATGAACTTTGAAGTAATATTTGTACTGCTCGGATTGATAGGAATGCTTGCCGCTCTTATTATGGATAAGATGCGCCCCGGTATTGTACTTTTGTCGTTAGTAGTAGTCTTTATGGCTGGTGGGGTTATAACTCCGCAACAGATGGTTGCCGGGTTTAGTAATCGAGGTATGATTACGGTGGCCTTATTGTTTCTTGTTAGTGAAGGAGTGCGGCAGAGTGGTGCTTTAACGACTATTGTAAAAAAACTTTTGCCCGAGAAGAAGAGCTCCGTCATGAAAGCACAATTACGGTTACTTCCTATAGTAAGTGCTTTTTCTGCATTTTTGAATAATACGCCGGTGGTAGTCATTTTTGCCCCGATTGTAAAGAACTGGGCAAAGAAGATAGGATTGTCTTGTACGAAGTTCTTGATACCGTTGTCGTATGCTACTATTTTAGGTGGTTTATGTACACTTATAGGGACTTCCACCAATCTGGTAGTACATGGTATGATGATAGATCGTGGATTCTCCGGGTTAAAAATGTTCGATTTAGCTTACATTGGTATCCCTATTACGATAGTTGGTCTTCTTTTTATTGTTTTGACATCGAAAAAGCTGCTTCCGGCAGAACGTCCGGATAATTTTGAGGAAGAAGAGGCAGATGCAGCAGAAGAAAGCGGGCAACATGTGGTAGAGGTCGTTTTGGCATCTCGTTTCCCCGGTTTGAAAAGGAAGTTGAAGAATTTCGATTTTAAGAGGCGATATGGGGCTGAAATAAAAGAAATTCGTCAAGGAGGACAGGTGATTACTCAGAATCTTGGAGATGTAAGATTGCAGGAAGGAGATACGTTGGTGCTGTTGGCCGATGACGCATTTACAAAAACATGGGGCGATTCGTCTGTGTTTTTAATGATGACCAATGGTAAAGATATTCCAACACGTCCTGTGCCTGTTTGGAAAAAATGGACGGCACTTGCCCTTTTGCTGATTATGATTATTGGAGCAACAATAGGTGAATTGCCTGCTGTCCAAGAGCGATTCCCTAATGTAAAGATGGATATGTTTTTCTTTGCTGCAGTTACAGCGGTTGTAATGGCTTGGCTTAAAATGTTTCCACCAAAGAAATATACGAAGTATATTAGTTGGGATATTCTTATTACCATTGCTTGTGCATTTGCAATCAGTGCGGCAATGGAAGAATCGGGCTTGGCTGCTTTAATAGCCAATTTTATAAAAGATGTTTCAGGTTCATTGGGAGCATGGGGAGCATTGGCGTTGCTTTATTTTGTAACACTTGTTGTTACGGAACTTATAACAAACAATGCTGCAGCAGCACTTGCATTTCCTCTTGCTTTAGAGACCGCCGGGCAATTTGGTGTCGACCCGATGCCTTTCTTTATCGCAATATGTATCGCAGCATCGGCCGGGTTCGCAACCCCGATAGGTTATCAGACAAACTTGATTGTGCAAGGAGCCGGGAATTATAAGTTTACCGATTTTGTGAAAATTGGTCTGCCGTTAGATTTAATTGTTATGATATTGTCTATTATACTTATTCCGTTGATTTGGCCTTTTATGCCGGTCTCTTAAAAAATGGATATTGAAAAATAGAAAAAATGGAACATATTTATCCTATATTTGATAAAATGCTTTCCCGTGCAGATAAAGAATCGTTATTGAAACAGCGGGGGCTTATGATTTGGTTTACAGGATTAAGCGGGTCGGGGAAAAGCACGATAGCTATTGCTTTGGAGCGAGAATTGCAGAATCGTGGCTTACTTTGCAGAATACTTGATGGCGATAATATCCGAAGTGGTATAAACAATAACCTTGGCTTTTCGGAAGAAGACCGTGTAGAGAATATTCGGCGTATAGCAGAAGTCGGGAAATTGTTTGTAGATACAGGTATCATCACAATTGCTGCTTTTATAAGTCCTAATAACAGACTACGGGAAATGGCAGCAAACATCATCGGGAAAAATGATTTTGTCGAGGTTTATGTCAGTACTCCTCTTGAGGAATGTGAGCGGCGCGATGTAAAAGGGCTGTATGCAAAAGCCCGTCGGGGGGAAATTAAGAATTTTACAGGTATATCTGCTCCGTTTGAAGAACCTGCTCATCCGGATTTATCGCTTGATACATCTAAATTATCACTCGAAGAGTCTGTAATGGAGTTACTCGACTTGATTATACCTCGTGTGACGTTGTCGATGGAAAAATATTAATATTCATATAAAAAGGTATGGAAGAAACATATAATCTTAGCCACTTGAAAGAACTGGAAGCGGAGTCCATTCATATTATCCGCGAAGTGGCTGCTGAATTTGAAAATCCCGTTATGTTATATAGTATAGGGAAAGATTCGTCAGTTATGGTGCGTCTTGCAGAAAAGGCATTTGCTCCGGGTAAACCACCATTTCCGTTAATGCATATAGACTCGAAATGGAAGTTTAAGGAAATGTTGAATTTCCGTGATTGGTATGCGAAAGAACATGGTTGGAAGCTGATCGTGGAAAGTAATATGGATGCTTTTCGTGCAGGAGTAGGACCATTTACCCATGGGAGTAAAGTACATACGGATTTGATGAAAACGCAGGCTTTGCTTCATGCTCTCGATAAATATAAATTTGATGCAGCTTTTGGAGGAGCACGCCGGGATGAAGAAAAATCGCGTGCCAAAGAACGCATCTTCTCTTTTCGTAATGAATTCCATCAGTGGGACCCGAAAAATCAGCGTCCTGAGTTGTGGGATATTTATAATACTCGCATTCGTAAAGGGGAAAGTATACGGGTATTCCCTTTGAGTAACTGGACAGAATTGGATGTCTGGCAATATATTCGTTTAGAGAAAATCCCTATTGTGCCATTGTATTTTGCAAAAATGCGACCAACTGTAAACATAGATGGGCAGTTGATTATGCCGGATGACGATCGCCTTCCGGAGAAATATCGCAATAAAATAGAAATGAAAAAAATACGTTTCCGTACATTGGGATGTTGGCCTTTGACTGGAGCTGTAGAAAGCGATGCCGATACGATAGAAAAAATTGTAGAAGAGATGATGATTACTACAAAAAGTGAACGCACGACACGTGTTATCGACTTCGACCAAGAAGCAAGTATGGAAGAGAAAAAACGAGAAGGATATTTCTAAGTGGAGGATTAAAGTTTAAAGGTTAATAACGATGGATATACCGTTATTGATTGTTTATAGTTCATTATTAACTGAGGAAAAATGGAAGAAATAGATAAAACCAAATCGGGGAATCCGATGGAAGGTGAAGTTAGAGGGAGAATGTCTATCGAGGAATTCTTAAAGAAGGACGAAGAAAAAGATTTGTTGCGCTTCTTGACTGCCGGTTCTGTAGATGATGGGAAATCCACTCTCATTGGTCGGTTGCTTTTTGATAGTAAGAAAATATATGAGGACCAGTTAGATGCATTAGAACGGGATAGTAAGCGAGTTGGTAATGCCGGTGAACATATTGATTATGCATTATTGTTAGATGGCTTGAAAGCTGAGCGCGAACAAGGTATTACGATAGATGTCGCTTATCGTTATTTTTCTACGAATCATCGTAAATTTATTATAGCAGATACTCCGGGACACGAACAATATACACGTAATATGATTACGGGAGGATCGACTGCAAATCTTGCAGTTATTTTAGTTGATGCACGTGCCGGTGTTATTACCCAGACCCGTCGACATACTTACTTGGTATCGTTGCTTGGTATCAAGCATGTAGTCTTGGCGGTTAACAAGATGGACTTGGTTGGTTTCTCTAAGGATATTTTTGACAAGATTGTTGCAGAGTATAAAGCTTTTATAACTCCATTGGGAATTCCTGATGTTACTTGCATTCCGCTTTCAGCTCTCGATGGCGATAATGTTGTAGAGAAGTCAGAACGTACACCGTGGTATAATGGTTCTTCATTGTTGGAATTCCTTGAAACAGTACATATCGGTAACGATCATAATTTGAAAGATTTTCGTTATCCTGTGCAGTATGTTTTACGTCCGAATTTAGATTTTCGTGGATTTTCATCGAAGGTTGCTTCTGGGATAATTCGCAAAGGAGACGAGGTCGTTGCTCTTCCTTCGGGAAAGAGGACACATGTTAAAGCCATTTATTCGCCCGATGGAGAATGCGATTATGCTTTCCCTCCGATGTCTGTGACATTGACTTTGGAAGACGAAATTGATGTGTCGCGTGGTGAAATGTTGGTTCATCCGGATAATATGCCAATGATTGGACGTAATTTTGAAGCTATGTTGGTATGGATGGATGAAGAAAAGATGGATATGGAGAAATCGTTCTTTTTAAAACAGACAACAAATACCAGTCGTACACGCATCGATTCTGTTAAGTATAAAGTCGATGTAAATACAATGGATCACCTTAGTGTGGAGAATGGTAAGCTGAAAAAAGAAGAACTTCCTTTGCAGTTGAATCAGATAGCACATGTTGTGTTGACTTCTTCAAAAGAGCTGTTTTTCGATCCTTATACAGAAAATAAGGCTACCGGTGCATTTATTTTAATCGATCCTATTACAAACAATACGAGTGCTGCCGGAATGATTATTAATAAAGTTGACGATAGAGATATGCATACTGTAATGGAAATTCCTGTACTCGATTTGCCGAAGTTAGGTATTGCTCCGGAACATTATGAAGCAGTAGAGATTGCTGTTAAGGAATTGGAACGCCGTGGATATGCTATTGAAATAAAAAAATAAATAAGTTAATAAGTATGGGATTATTAGAGTTTAGTAAACTTCCTATAAATACATTAGTTGGTGCCGATTGGAAAACATTCAATCAGATAACCGAAGGACGGACAATAGATCAGGATTATCAAGGGAAGTACCGATTGACTAAAGCTGTTTGTCGTTTGTTGTCATTATTAAAACCACTGCAAGATAAGCGGTATGAAAAAATATTGGCAGAAAAGCCACTTGAATACGATCCGGTATTTATCCTTGGGCACTGGAGAAGCGGTACAACCTTTATGCATAATGTGTTTTCTTGTGATAAACATTTTGGATATAATACAACATATCAAACTGTATTTCCGCATTTGATGATGTGGGGACAGCCTTTCTTTAAGAAAAACATGAGTTGGTTGATGCCCGATAAACGTCCGACTGACAATATGGAATTGGCTGTCGATTTACCGCAAGAGGAAGAGTTTGCATTAGCAAATATGATGCCGTATACTTATTATAACTTTTGGTTCTTGCCGAAATATATGCAGGAGTATGCCGATAAGTATTTGCTTTTCAATGATATAACAACGCGTGAATTGGATATATTCGAGAAGACATTTATAAAACTGATAAAGATTTCTTTGTGGAATACGCATGGTACCCAGTTCTTAAGTAAGAATCCACCACATACAGGAAGAGTAAAAGAGTTGGTGAAAATGTTTCCCAATGCCAAATTTATTTATTTGATGCGTAATCCTTATACTGTTTTTGAATCGACACGCAGTTTCTTTACCAATACCATTCAGCCTCTTAAATTGGAAGATATAAGCAACGAACAGCTTCAAGAGAATATTTTGTCTATATATGCGAAATTGTATCACAAATATGAAGCAGACAAACATTTTATTCCTGAAGGTAATTTGGTAGAGATACGCTTTGAAGATTATGAAAAGAATGCATTCGATTTGACACAAGAAATATATCAAAAACTTTCTCTTCCGGGATTTGAAGAGGCACGTTCGGACATTGAGGCTTATGTAAATAAGAAAAAAGGTTATAAAAAGAATAAGTATCAGTATAAGCCGGAAACGGTGGATTTGGTAGAAAAGAATTGGTCGTTTGCTCTTGAACAATGGAATTATAAATTGTAAGTATATTGTAATTAGTATTGTACGTTTATATAATTTTTACCTTTAATCGCTATAAAAAACATTAGTTATGATGAAAAATTATTTTGCATTGAGTTTCCTTCTTTTATTCCTTTTTACCGGGAATGTAAAAGGTCAGAAAGTTGATTATCAGATTGTTCCGTTGCCAAAGGAAATAAAGGAGGGAACAACTGGAAACACGCCATTCGTATTGATGCAATCTACTCGAATTGTTTATCCGAAACATAATAAGCAGATGCAAAGAAATGCGGAGTTTTTATCTGAATATGTGAAAGATGTAACAGGTTATAGTTTGAAGATTGGAACTCGAAAGATAAAGTCTCCAGCTATATCATTGACATTAGGATTGCAATCAAGTAATCCGGAGGCCTATTCAATCAATATTTCAGAAGCGGGTATACAGATTCAAGGTGCTTCCGAAGCAGGTGTATTTTATGGAATACAGGCTTTGCGTAAGTCAATGCCCATAGGGAAATATGCACAAATAGAATTCCCATCTGTTGAAATTAACGATTATCCGGAGTTTGGCTATAGGGGAGCTTTGTTGGATATCAGTCGTCATTTCTTTACTAAAGAAGAAGTGAAGGAATATATTGATATGATGGCATTACATAATATGAACCGTTTTCATTGGCACTTGACAGATGACCAAGGATGGCGTATTGAGATAAAAAAATACCCGGAACTTACATCTATCGGATCGCAGCGGAAAGAGTCGCAAAATGGTTATTATGAAAACCATGAGCGGATATTAAAGTTTGATGGTATCCCACATGGAGGATTTTTTACGCAAGATGATATAAAAGAAGTTGTGGCATACGCTGCAGAGCGTTATATTACAATCATCCCGGAAATAGATTTACCGGGGCACATGGTTTCGGCGTTAGCTTCTTATCCGGAATTGGGATGTACAGGAGGTCCTTATAATGTATGGACGCATTGGGGAATTTCGGAAGATGTGCTTTGTGCAGGAAATGAAAAAACGTATCAATTTTTGACAGATGTTTTCGATGAAATAATGGAACTTTTCCCTTCGACTTATATCCATATAGGCGGGGACGAATGTCCTAAAACCCGGTGGGCTCAATGTCCGAAGTGTCAGGCTAAGATTAAGGCTGAGGGTATTAAATCGGATGATAAGCATACGAAAGAAGAATATTTGCAGAGTTATGTCATGAAGTATATGAGCGATTATTTGTCTGAACATGGTCGTAAAATAATAGGATGGGATGAAATATTGGAAGGAGAAGCTGCTCCGGGTGCAACTATTATGTCATGGCGTGGCGAAGCAGGAGGCATTGAAGCTGCTCGTTTAGGGCATGATGTTATCATGGTGCCTAACAATTATCTGTATTTGGATTATTATCAGAGTAAAGACTATGAAAGTGAACCGTACTATGCTATCGGAGGATATAATCCTGTAGATAAGATTTACAATTATAATCCGTTGCCTGCTTCTTTAAATGAGACGGAAAAGGCACATATTATTGGTGTACAAGCCAATTTGTGGACGGAATATATTAAAGATTTCAAGCAAGTAGAATACATGATTCTTCCTCGTTGGGGTGCAGTAGCCGAAATACAGTGGACCGGAGGGGCAAAAGATTATCCGGCATTTTTGAAGCGGTTGGATAAATTTGTCAAACTTTATCAGGCAAAAGGTTATACTTATGCAAAACATGCATTTCAATAAGTGATTTTATAAATACAGATTTATTTTTTATTTCAGTCGGCTTTGTTT
The DNA here is from genome assembly GCA_019116145.1 of Candidatus Phocaeicola gallistercoris. Taxonomy (GTDB): domain Bacteria; phylum Bacteroidota; class Bacteroidia; order Bacteroidales; family Bacteroidaceae; genus Phocaeicola; species Phocaeicola gallistercoris. Next base: position 3,959 of record DXCG01000051.1, on the reverse strand, counting down.
TTACAAGGAGCCGGCTGAATTTTTTATATAGAGCTTATGTTGCCATATTGTTGATTTTGTAGTATTTCTTGTCTCCTCAAAGAAAAGTGTGTTGGGGGGAATGATACGGTTTATAGCAAAGAAATTGGTAGGGGATGTAGGGCATTGAAGATATTCAAGCCGGAGGTTTTTACGTATGGTGAGAGAAAGACCTGTAAAAAACGCAGGAACTTGTAAATTACTCAGTTGAGTGACACATAAGTTCCTGCGTACATAATATTTTCAAGAATCCTTATTTGCAATTACATGTGCAACGCGGTTTGATTTGCTTGAAGAAATCATTGCCTTTGTTGTCGACCAAAATAAATGCTGGGAAGTCTTCTACTTCAATTTTCCATATAGCTTCCATTCCTAATTCCGGATATTCCACACATTCGATGCTCTTGATATTATTTTGAGCTAAGATAGCAGCCGGACCGCCGATAGAACCCAAGTAGAAACCACCGTATTTCTTACAAGCATCTGTCACAGCTTGACTACGGTTCCCTTTTGCCAACATAATCATGCTTCCTCCATGACTTTGGAATAAGTCGACATACGGGTCCATACGCCCAGCTGTTGTCGGACCCATTGAGCCACAAGCCATACCTTGCGGTGTTTTGGCAGGTCCTGCATAATAGATAGGATGATCTTTAATGTATTGTGGAAGGTCTTCACCACGGTCTAAGCGTTCTTTCAGTTTGGCATGGGCGATGTCGCGACCAACAATAATGGTACCATTTAAAGACAAGCGGGTAGCAACAGGATACTTGTCCAATTCTGCTAAAATTTCACCCATCGGGCGGTTTAAGTCGATTTTAACTGCGTTTCCTTCGCCTGCCTGACGTAATTCTTCCGGAATCAATTCACCCGGATTTGAATCGAGCTTTTCAATCCAAATACCGTCTTTGTTAATTTTACATTTGATGTTGCGGTCGGCAGAGCAAGAAACACCTAAACCCACCGGGCAAGAAGCACCGTGGCGCGGCAAGCGGATAATACGTACATCGTGTGCATAATATTTACCTCCGAATTGCGCTCCTAACCCAATGTTGTGAGCTGCTTCCAAAACTTTCTGTTCTAATTCTACATCACGAAAAGCACGCCCGTATTCATTCCCTGTAGTCGGTAGATTATCGTAATAGTGCGTTGATGCCAATTTGACCGTCAATAAATTCTTTTCTGCAGATGTCCCTCCGATAACAAATGCGATATGATAGGGAGGACAAGCAGCAGTACCTAACGTTTTCATTTTTTCTACCAAGAACGGGACCAGCGTGTCCGGATTTAAGATTGCTTTTGTTTCTTGATAGAGATATGTTTTATTGGCAGAACCACCGCCTTTGGTAACGCATAAAAAGTCGTATTCCATACCTTCGGTAGCTTCCAAGTCGATTTGTGCAGGAAGATTGCAACGAGTGTTAACTTCTTCGTACATGCTCAACGGAGCGTTTTGGGAATACCGCAAATTGTTTTCAGTATAAGTTTTATATACACCCAGCGAAAGAGCTTCCTCATCGCAATAACCTGTCCATACTTGTTGTCCTTTTTCACCATGGATAATAGCTGTTCCGGTATCTTGGCAGAACGGGAGTACGCCTTTTGCTGCAACTTCGGCATTGCGCAAGAAAGTGAGGGCTACATATTTGTCGTTTTCGCTTGCTTCCGGATCGTGCAAGATTTTTGCAACTTGTTCATTGTGTGAGCGGCGTAGCATAAACGAAACATCGTGAAATGCAGCATTAGCCATGGCTGTCAGTCCTTCTTTGGCTACTTTCAAAATAGGTTTTCCTTCGAACTCGCTTACCGATACATAGTCTTTTGTAAGCAGATAGTATTCAGTTGTATCTTTACCTTTTTCGAACATTGGTTGATACTTGAATTCTGGTGTTGCCATAATGTGATAAATTTATTAGTTAGTTATCTTATATGAATATCTGATTTATAACATTGGTAGATGTAAAAAAGAAACAACATGTATTGTTGTTTCAGTGTTCAAAGTTACAAAAACTTAGAGATAAAACAAATAAGTAAGCACGTTTTACCTATGAGGTTTATGCGATGAAATTTTATGTGTCGGGATTTTTACTGAGAGCCGATGATAAGTTTGGAAAACCTCGTGGTGTAAATGCTGATTCGTGCTCAGTCTTTTTGTTTTATATTACGTTGACGGTCAGGTAAAGTAAGGAAAGCAAATATATCTATTTAAAAGCACGTAATAGGTCTTCCTTTAAGACAGTTGTCCCGGGGAAACCAACATATTGGTCTTGCAATTTCCCATCGTAAGAAATAATCAGATAGCCCGGAATGCCTTTGATGCCATACGTTTTACATAAAGCGTCCCATTGTGCTTTGGTTACGCGGTAGTGGATGCCCTTTATTTCAGTTATAGCAGATTCCCACGTCTCAAAAGGAGAGGAGGGACCGGTAATGTAGATGTAAACAACATCTCTGGCAGAGAGTTCTTTTTTTAATGGCAGGATAGCTTTCATACTTTTCATACACGGGGTACACCATGTTGCCCAAAAATCGATTAGAATGGCTTTCCCGCGATGTTGGGAAATGATGGCAGGTAGAATATCCGAACCGGAAACGGTAGTGTCGAGTTCGGCTATTACATAGCCGTGTGCCGATTTAATCTGATTGGAAATGGCTTGACGTTTTTGCATGTTTTCTTCCACATACGCTTTTATTTCTTGGTTGTCAATGGCATGTAATGAATCTTTTGTATCAGAGTTTAATTTTGATTGTTCCAACCAATATTGATATACGCTTTTTGCTCTTTTTATATCTTTCCAGAAAGCAGGTAACAGACCTTTGTCGCGTTCTATAAAATTTAAATATGCAGCATAATCGGAGGTATAATAAAGATACGGATCATTGATTGTACTTATGGGAAGACCTTTCTCGGCACATAATACAGCTGCACTAACCTTTAAATTTGCTAATACGTAATTCCGATAAACTTCTCCTATGTATTTGTTGTTTGCCAATGAATTTTCAACAGACTTTAATGTCTTGTAAAGATATGTTTTATAAGCTTCGGCGGATAGGTTTTTCGTATTTTTTTCGTAATTATCTGTTTGTGTAATAGATAATGGATATCCCCATGTAGCCAATTCGTTATTTAAATTTTCTTCCTTGCCATCGAACCATGCTTTTTGTTGTTGGGCATAAGTGTTTTTTAGCAAGCGGGTATGCGACATGCTTAGTCTGGGTAAATGAATGTATATGGTCATTTCTTCACCTTGCGTTACAAAAAAATTCAGAGTAGCATTATTAATACGTAGCATTGCATTGCTGGGCGATAAAAAATTGCTTTCTATGTGAAAAGAACCGTCTTCTCTGATTTTTACACTTTCTCCCTTGTTTTGAGTGTTTAGCCAATTGGTATGATAAAAAAATACATTCAACTCAATTTGCGGGTCGTAACCTAATAGATATCCGTTTATGATAACTTTTTCATTTTTCAATATTGGATCCGGGAGCTTTGTCTGTTGTTTTTCAACAGTATTTTTTAAGAAACTGGGTAAAAACACATATGGCTCTATGTCTGTCAATTGCAAATCCCAAATGGTCCAACCTTTTTCTTCATTGGTGAAATTGACAGAATGTATGCCTTTAGGTATCGGTGCAAATAAAAACGTAGTATGTAATTCACCCGATTGTGGAATAGTATCGGTTGCGATCAGTTTATCGAATGTCATACTATCGTTTAGTATGGTGAAACGTCGAGTGTCGGTGTATAAATAAGTTTGTGGGGAAATTGTAAATATACTTCCCGGCTTATCGTAAATAATGGCTTCTACGCGCGTTTGGTCATCTAAACGTGTGATTTTTTTTATTTCAATGTTTGTTGTATTTGTAGCAACAAAGCATGGATATTTTATGCTTTCTTTTTTGGGGGCTGTTTCGGCGTAAACCGACGCACAATTCCAGTA
>DXCG01000050.1 GCA_019116145.1 Candidatus Phocaeicola gallistercoris | reverse complement strand
GTGTTCATGATCGTACAGAATGTTCAGTGGTTTGAGTGTTTCCACCGTGTACTTGTTCTTTGTTGCCTGTAACATAACATTTGATTTTTTGTTAGTCCGGCTTCTGGGGCCGGAGTTCCCATAACTACAGGCTTAAAAAGGTCGTGTTCCGTACATGCAAGGCTTCGGGAAAAAATACCGCAAGCCCTCCGGGGCGAGGATGATTTTTTCCACGAACCCGAAGGGCTTGGCCTTGCTTGTACGGGAAGAACACGAATTACCTTTGCCTGTGGTTATGGGGACTCGGCTACGGTATGCTCGTTTTTCCCGATATGTTTTTGTTTCTAGATATTATATGTTTAAGATTGCCTGTAAGCCTTAGGAGTCATACCCATGTGATGCTTAAAGAATTTTGAAAAGAACGAATGATTAGGGAAATTCAGCTCATTGGATATTTCTTGGATTGTCTTATTGGTTGACCGTAACAAAATCTTAGCTTCCAGAATGGTATATCTGTCTATCCAGTCATGAGCTGTCAGTCCGCTTGTCTTTTTTATAATGTCTGACATATATTTTGTTGAAATAAACAGTTTTTCTGCATAGAAATCCAGTGTTCTGTTTTCCTTGTAGTGTTTTATTATCAGCTGAATAAATTTACTCAGCAATTCTTCTTTTCTCTCCTTTTTTTCCCGTTTATCAGAGTTAATCAATAAGCCGGAGATATAATAAATCAGAGCCTGCAGTATCGAGCTTATCATTTTATCTCTATATACTGACTGGTCTTTAAGTCTTTGGATAAAGAAATCATAAAACTGCTGTATATTGAAACATTGATTTGCTGTCAATTCAATTTTAGGGTATTTTTGGATATAAAGAAAAATCGGAAGTATTTCTCCTATTTTCGGAAAAGCTTCTTCAATAAAACGCTGTGAAACAATAAAGAAAATTCCCCTGATATCAGACGAAACATCCTTGTGTTCTATTATATCTTTAGGAAGTGTTATTACCATATCTCCCGGCTGTACGTCGTACCTTATCATGTTGATATCAGTAGTTATATGTCCGTTAAGACACAAACTTATTGTAAATGCACCAAGTCTGATGGGTGAATCGTTGGGAATCTTGAATTTAGAGAGATCATCCAGTACAATAAAATCGTTATCTACATAATCTATATCGCCTATAAGATTCTTTGCTATTCTTATATCCAGGTTCTTGAATTGATTCATATTTTTTTATTACAAATATAATTGTATCCATATTTCCATCAAAGAATTTCTTACTAATAGAACATTTTTGATGGTGAAATGAATATAATATTCCCTTATCCAGTAACTACTGTTCTAAACCACATAGTAAAAAAAGGGTTTTAGAACATTCCGCATGTGTAAATGGAAATGCGTTTCTCATTGGGTTTGATGAAATTTGCAAAAACTAAAGTTTAAGACAATGAAAAGATTATTTATGTATTTGAGTGTGGGAATTATTATTCTTGCATCAGCCTCCTGTAAAACAGATTCAGGAAGAAAAGAATATTCTTCTGTACTGGTTAAAACATTAACAGTAGGAAATAGAGACAGTGTTGAGTATGTCAAATACCCTGGAGTTATAAATTCGGAGAAAGAAGTGACCATAGCTTTTAAGGTCAATGGCCAGATTGCATTCTTACCTGAAAATGAAGGAATGAGTTTCCGTAAAGGCAGTATTATAGCAACATTGGACAAGCATGATTTTGAAGTCCAGTATAATGCTGCAAAAGCTGTATTCAAACAATCGGAAAAAGAGACGAAACGCATACAAGCCTTGTTTGAAAATAACACAGTCTCTCCAAACGATTATGAGAAAGTCATTGCTGCAAACAAAGTGGCAGAGGCCAAGTTCAATGCTGCTGAAGATGCTTTGAGATACACGGAAATAAAAGCTCCATTTGACTGTTTCATATCAGATATTTTCAAAAACAGCGGAGAGATAGTTTCTGCCGGAATGCCCGTTTTGCTTCTGAAACAGGAAGGTGGGTACAAGGCGGACATAAGTATGGCATTAAAAGATTATAGCAGATTGAAAAATCTTATATATGCAGAACTTGTGTGCGGTAATCTATCTACCGCAATAACATTAAAAGCCCAAAACCGCAATGCATCAAACGGACAACTATACAATGTTTCCTTTGACATACCATCAGAATTTTCCAAAGTCCTGTCAGTCGGTATGAATGTAGATATAAGATTAGCATATTCAAGCACAACCCCATCATTATCATTGCCTGCATCGGCTTTATTTCAGGATAAAGGGAACACATGCGTATGGAAGATCAATAATGGGAAGGCTGCTTGTACACCCGTTAAATTAATACGGATAGAAAGAGAAACGGCATTTGTAAGAGGGTTGGAACCTCACGACAGAATAGCCATAACCGGAATCCATAGTTTGTCTGAAGGGCAGACCGTGGAAGAAATGAAAGAAGTGTCATCAACCAATATAGGAGGAATGCTATGAAAAGTATGGCGGAATATGCCTTGGAAAACAAGGCCCTGATCAAGCTGTTTATAGCTTTCCTCGTTATCGGCGGTCTATGGTCTTTCTACTCCATGAGCAAAATGGAAGATCCGGAAATAACGGTCAAACAGGCTTTGGTCATGACTGTGTATCCTGGTGCAACTGCGCATCAGATTGAACTTGAAGTGTCTGACAAGCTGGAAAAGGCAATACGTCAGATGGGAGATATAGACTATATTGAATCAAAATCACTGAACGACCTGTCTCTTATAAAGGTAGTTCTGAAAACAACTGTACCCAATGGCGAATTGGAACAAAAATGGGATATATTGAGAAAAAAGATTGTCGATGTTCATACCCAATTGCCTACCGGTGCCTCAGTACCAATGGTACTTGATGACTTCAGTGCTGTCTATGGAATGTTCTATACGTTAACGGCTGATGGTTTTTCAGACAGTGATATGATACGATACACAAATTTCATTCAGCGTGAACTTATTAACATAGAAGGTATAAGAAATGTCCAGATATATGGAACTGCAACACCTTGTATAAATATCAATATAGATAGTAAAGAAATGGCCCGTCTGGGAATTTCTCCAATTGAAATACTGATGACACTGCAAGATCAGAACAGGACAGTATATAGTGGCTTCTTTAATAGTGGCGATGAGCGTATGAAGGTTATGGTACCCGGAAACTTTCGAGATCTGGAAGATATTAGAAATCTGGTTCTGAAAGGTCATGACGGTAATACGTTCACTCTTGGAAATATAGCTGATATCGAGGAGGACTATGAGAAACCGCAGCGTAACAAAATGAAATATGACGGTAAAAGGGCTTATGGTATTGCAATAGCCATGGAATCAGGCTATGATATTCTAAAAATCGGAAATACTGTAACCGAAAAGATTGAAGAGCTGGAAAACGGACTTCCGTCAGGGTTCAAGTTCAACAAGGTTTTTTACCAGCCTGAGCGTGTAAGTGATGCCATTGATACATTTATTGTAAATCTTATAGAATCAGTACTTATCGTTATAGTTATTCTTATGCTTACCATGGGATTCAGAAGTGGTGTCATCATAGGAACAGGACTGGTAATTACAGTTTTGGGATCTTTTGTAGTCCTATATTTCTTTGATGGAACTCTTCAGAGAGTGTCTTTAGGGGCATTTATAGTTGCCATGGGTATGCTTGTGGATAACGCAATAGTGGTTGTGGATGGTATTTTGGTTGACAGTGCGCGTGGTATGAAAAAGCCTCAGTCACTTGTTCACACGGCTAATATCACGGCACGTCCGCTTTTGGGAGCTACCCTTATTGCTGTCATAGCTTTTATGCCGGTTTCGCTGTCCCCGGATATGGCCGGAGAATATGCCCGCGACTTATTTATCGTATTGGCCGTATCTCTGCTTCTCAGCTGGATTCTGGCACTGGTACATGTCCCGATTCATTCAGAACATTATTTGAAGATTAAGACGGCAGATGACAATACAAATATTTTCAATACACCATTATACAGAAAATTTCGCGGTATGCTTACTTTCCTGCTGCATCATAAAGCCGGGACTATTATCGGAATTGTACTGCTGTTAATTGTCAGTGTTTGCTGTTTCAGTTTTTTACCACAGACATTTTTCCCGGATCTGACATACAACCAGATTTATATGGAATATAAGATGCCGGAGGGAACACGTATCGAGAAGGTTGAAAAAGATCTGGAAGAAATAGAGAGGTATCTCAAGACAAATCCGGCCATAACGCACGTAACCACATCTCTCGGAGGCACGCCGGCGAGATACAACCTTGTACGTTCAGTAGCTGATCCAAGTCTTCGATACGGAGAATTGATTATCGATTTCAAAAGCCATAAGGACATAGACAACTGTATGCAGGATTTACAGGAATATATGAATCGTCATTATCCTGATGCCTTTATCCGGCTAAAGAAATATAACACTATGTATATGGAATTTCCTATAGAAATTCTGGTCTCCGGCCCAGATCCGGGAGTTCTGAAGGAATTGAGAAACAAAATTCAGGATATTATGCGGGAGGAACCTTCTGCAATGCTTATTACAGATAATTGGGATGATCCAGTCATCAACATGGACATTAACTTCAACCAGCATAATGCCCGAAGAGCAGGACTTGGAAAAACAGATATTGGATTGTCATTGCTCTCAGTAACAGAGGGTATTCCTGTAGGTTCTTTATATGATGGCAGTATATTAAAAAATATTTACTTGAAGAACATAGGATATAACAGTCTTGAAGATGTTACTGTCAATTCTATGCTGCCTAATATTACTGCTGTGACAGAAGAGGAAAGTATCCAGCGAATACTTATGAACCCTGAACGGAAACAGTTGTTGATAGACAGGTTGACATCCGGAAGGCCTGTTAAAGAAATATCGGACAGTATCAGCTTTGAATGGAAAGATCCAGTCGCCTACCGTTATAACGGACAGCGTGCTGTCATAGTCCAGTGTAATAATGCCTACGGATTTACCGCTGAAGATACACGCCTTGCTCTTGAAAAGAAAATTAATGAACGAATTGACTTCCCTGACGGCTATTCCATGAAATGGCTGGGTGAGTATAAGGCAAGTACAGATTCTAACAAGTATCTTTTCAGAAGTCTGCCCATAGCGGTCATATTCATGTTTGCGGTTTTGGTATTTCTATTCAGGGATTTCAAGAAACCGTTAATTATTTTTCTGTGTCTTCCGCTTGCATACATAGGTATTGTAATGGGCATTTTCGTCAGTGGAAAGCCTTTCAGTTTTGTTGCTGTTGTAGGAGCTTTGGGATTGATAGGTATGATGATAAAAAATGGAGTTGTACTTATAGATGAGATAACTGCTCAGATCAAGACTGGCGTTGAGCCTGTTGAAGCCCTGTTGTCAGCTTCTTCATCCAGATTAAGACCGGTAATGATGGCTTCAGGAACTACTATCCTTGGTATGATACCTCTGATTTCAGATGCTATGTTTGGTCCTATGGCTGTAGCCATTATGGGAGGCCTTCTTGTTGGTACAATCATTACATTAATGATTATTCCTGTATTCTATGCTTTATTCTTCAATATTAAATGTGATTAAAATGAAAAGACTTTTATCAGGCATATTTATAATCCTGCTATCATCGTTCAGTTATGCTCAAAGAGTATTCACTCTTGATGACTGTTGCAGGATTGCGGTAGAGAACAATAAAAAGATGAAACTGTCAGATTTTTCGATAAAGCAGGCAGAACTTCAAGAAAAGAATGTGGTAGCAGGTTTTCTTCCTAAACTGTCCGCATCGGGAGGCTATCTTTATGCCAATAAGGATTTTTCGATGGAACTTGCCCCTTCTTTATCTGCGGCCCTTGATATAAGCAATACTTATTTTGCAGGTGTACAGCTTGAACAGCCAGTTTATATGGGTGGCAAAATTATTGCGGCAAGGAATATGTCGGAAATTGGCACAAATATGGCTGTACTGAACCGGAAAAAGAACGATTCCGAAATCCGTATAGAAACGGAAGAAGCATACTGGAATGTAATTAAGGCCAAGGAACTATATGAGGTTTCAATCAAATACAAGAACCTTGTGGAAGAGCTCTTTAATAATATTGAAAAGATGAATAAAACTGGTATGTCACCCAGAAATGAATTGCTCAAAGTACAGGTGAAACTGAACGAAGCCAATCTTTCCATGAAAAGAAGCGAAAATGCAATCAGACTGTCGAAAATGGCTTTATGTCATATAATGGGAATTCCTCTGAGTGATGATATTGAAATCTCAGGAACCATAGAATTTGAACCGGCAGTATTCCGAAATGATGAATTCATAATAGAAAACCGTTCTGAATATAAGTTGTTGTCTGAAAATATCAATCTGAAGAGAGAGCAGATAAAGTCTGTAAGAAGTGATTATTTGCCAAGAATAGGACTTGTAGCCGGATATAATTATATAGATGGAGTTAGAATGAACGGACATAAGT
>DXCG01000049.1 GCA_019116145.1 Candidatus Phocaeicola gallistercoris | reverse complement strand
GTTGTCTTACCTGTACCTGACAAACCGAAGAAGATAGCTGTGTCTGTACCTTCCATGTTCGTGTTAGCAGAGCAGTGCATTGAAGCGATGCCACGCAACGGGTTCAAATAGTTCATGATTGAGAAGATACCCTTCTTCATTTCGCCACCGTACCAAGTATTCAAGATAACTTGTTCGTTTGTCTTCAAGTTGAATACAGTAGCAGTTTCAGAGTTCAAGCCCAATTCCTTGTAGTTTTCAACTTTAGCCTTAGCAGCGTTGAATGATACGAAATCAGGTTCACCGTAGTTAGCCAGTTCTTCTTCTGTCGGACGGATGAACATGTTCTTTACGAAGTGAGCTTGCCAAGCAACTTCCATGATGAAACGAACTTTCAAGCGAGTAGCAGGGTTAGCACCGCAGAAAGTATCCATAACGAACAGACGTTTGCCACTCAATTGCTTAACAGCTTTAGCTTTCAAGTCTGCCCATGCTTCTTCAGAACACGGTTTGTTATCGTTTTTATATTCGTCAGAAGTCCACCATACAGTGTCCTTGCTAGCTTCATTGTATACAAAGAATTTGTCTTTAGGTGAACGACCTGTATAAATACCAGTCATTACGTTTACAGCACCCAGTTCAGTTACCTGACCTTTTTCATAGCCTTCAAGACTATCTTTAGTCTCCTCGGCGAACAATACTTCATAAGACGGATTGTGAAGAATTTCCTTCACATCGGTAATACCGTACTTGCTTAAATCTAAATTTGCCATTGTTCAAATGATTAATTGGTTATTATATCAAATGTTTAGTCTATTGCTTTGTTATCCTAAAAATATGTTCTTTAACATATCTCCCTTGTTTTTCGCGTTACAAAAATAGTAGTTTCTTTTTAATTCGAAGAAGTAATTATTGAAAAAAATCCGTAATTAATCAAAGTTTTATACTTGTGTAACAAATATGCAATTCCGACTTTGCAAATCTAAATTATTTTGTTTCTTTGCAACCATAAAAACATTTTGTTACAAGGTTATCGTTTTGCTTGAATTTAATTTGTGTTTATGAAAATTGTAAATTTTAACAAAGAGCATTCTATTTTAAATCAATTTTTAGCTGAAATCCGTGATATAAACATACAAGGCGACAGCCTTCGTTTTCGCAGAAACATTGAGCGGATAGGGGAAATTATGGCTTATGAAATAAGTCGGGATTTACCTTATAAGCAAATTAATATACAAACTCCCTTGGCTATGACTCAAGAAATAGTTCCTTCTGTTCAACCTGTAATCGCTACCATTTTGAGAGCCGGACTACCTCTTCACCAAGGCTTTCTCAACTATTTTGACCATGCAGGAAATGCTTTTGTTTCAGCATACCGTAAATATATCGATGCCAATCATTTTGATATTCATATAGAGTACATTGCGTCTCCTTCTATTGAAGGGAAAACACTTATTTTAGTCGATCCGATGCTTGCAACCGGAAGTTCAATGGAGTTTGCTTATCAAGCTCTCCTTACCAAGGGAACACCTACACACCTGCACGTTGCCTCTATCATTGCCACCCGGCAAGCTATTGAACATTTAGAACACACTTTGCCTACCGATAAAACAACAATCTGGTGTGCTGCCATCGATCCGGAATTGAATGCGCATTCGTACATTGTCCCGGGATTGGGCGATGCCGGTGATTTATGTTATGGAGAAAAAGAATAAAGAAAGTTCTCTGAGGAAAAGACCATAGAAGATTCCAAAAACGACTGCATAAAAAACAAACTCCTCCGCACATCTTCCTAAAAACATCAAGATATACGGAGGAGTTTATTATGATCTTTTAAACGACCCGAAAGCCTAACTTATTGTCCATGTGTCGTTCGTTTCAAGCAATTCTGCAAAAGTATGATATTTCTTTTTGGCAGAAACTTCTTCAATCTGTTGGGAAACAGCCTCATCATAAGTTGGGGCATCTACATCACGAATAACACCTAAAGCTATCGGAAAATCAGGACCTTCCATCAACGCCAGTTTCAACTGCAAGGTCTGGTCAGCACAATGTGCATCATGTATTAAGATATCACGTTCTGTGACACCGTTTTCTCCTATCTTAACGACTTTCAGTCCAAAACCTTCCTGCATCAATCCAAATTCATGATTCGCACCGAACAACATCGGCTTACCATGTTCCAAATAAATAGCATTCCGTTCACGATCTTCTTTCTTGGCTACTACATTATGCGTCCCATCATTGAAGATGACACAGTTCTGCAGCACTTCCACCACGGAAGTTCCTTTATGCTTTTCCGCAGCTTTTAATACTTCAACCGAAGGAGCTCCATCTACAGCAACACAACGAGCAAAGAATCGCCCTCGAGCTCCAAAGCACAGTTCTGCCGGGCGGAATGGGTCTTCCACCGTACCATAAGGCGATGACTTGCTTATAAAGCCACGTGCCGAAGTTGGTGAATATTGCCCTTTGGTCAAACCATAAATCCGATTATTCAGTAAAATAATATTTATATCAACATTTCTTCTTACTGCATGAATAAAATGGTTTCCGCCAATAGCCAATGCATCGCCATCGCCTGAAATCTGCCATATTGTTAAATCCGGATTAGCAACTTTGGCACCGGTTGCAATAGCAGCAGCACGTCCATGAATGGTATGCATCCCATACGTATTCATATAATATGGCAAACGCGATGAACATCCAATACCGGAAATAACCGCTATTTGGTGAGGTGGGGTACCTATTTCAGCCAATGCTTTATGAAATGAACTTAAAAACGCATGGTCGCCACATCCCGGACACCAGCGTGGTTGTCCTGCCTTATAATCGGCAGCAGTATAATTTGTTTTCTCCATTTTTATTCCTCCATTATAGATTGTGTCCGTAAATATCAAGCATTTAAAACTTCAACGCAAGCATCAACCAATTCCTGTACCACAAAAGGTTGACCTTTTATCTGATTAAACTGATACAAATGCAAACCTTCTACTTTCATACGTAAATATGCTGCCAACTGCCCACTATTTTGCTCTGCCACTAAAATCTTTTTATATTGTGATAAAACATCTGCCGTATTTTTTGGCAACGGGTTGATATACTTCAAATGAGCAAGAGCAACCTTTTTCCCCAATAAAGACAATGCATTCATAGCCGAGTGCAAATGTCCATAAGTTCCTCCAAAACCGACAAGCAGCAATTCTGCATCATCGCAACCTTCAACCTCAAGCTCAGGAATATCATCAGCAATACGATCGACCTTTTCTTCCCGTAGACGTGTCATTAAATTATGGTTTTCCGGATCGGTCGAAATAGCTCCTGTTTCATTGCTTTTTTCCAATCCACCGATACGATGCATAAATCCTTCCATCCCCGGAATCGCCCAGTAGCGGACACCGGTATCGGCATTACGCATAAACGGAGTCCAATGCCCGGCCATTTCCGGTTTTACATAGGGAGGCTTTATGGCTGGATACTGATTTAAATCGGGCAAATGCCATGCAGCCGAACCGTTTGCAATATATGCATCTGTAAGAAGGACAACAGGAGTCATATGCTCCAGTGCAATCTTACAAGCCATATAAGCAGCATCGAAACAGTCGGTTGGCGAAGTTGCCGCAATGACAGGCATCGGACTTTCCCCATTCCTCCCAAATAATACTTGCAACAGATCGGTTTGTTCCGACTTGGTTGGAAGCCCAGTTGAAGGTCCTCCACGCTGTACATCTACAATAACTAGAGGAAGTTCTGTTATAACAGCCAAATTCATAGCCTCACTTTTTAAACAGATGCCAGGACCCGAAGTCGTTGTAACAGCTAATGCACCGGCAAAGGCTGCTCCTACAGCCGAAGCACACCCGGCTATTTCGTCTTCACACTGAACTGTTTTTACACCCAACGATTTATGTTTTGCCAATTCATGCAAGATATCGGTTGCCGGAGTGATTGGATATGAACCTAAATATAACTGCAACCCAGCTTTTTCTGCTGCCGCAATCAGACCATATGCCGTAGCTTTATTTCCATTAATGTCCATATAACGCCCGGGGGCTTTTTGTGCTCTGTTCGGAACAACATAACTCGTCGATACCGACGCGTGCGTATTTTCCCCAAATTGATACCCGGCATATAGAACTTTTACATTTGCCTCAGCAATTTCTGGTTTCTTGGCAAATTTTTCACGCAGTAACTTTGCTCCAACAGATACATCACGATGAAATAACCAACAAACCAATCCGAGAGCAAACATGTTTTTAGTTCTCATGATTGACTTATTATCCAAACCGCTATCTTTCAGACATTCCTTACACATCGTGGTTATAGCAGCTTCGACAACTTCGTTTTTAATACCCAATTCTGAAAAAGGATTTTCAAGCTCAAACTGTGCTTTTTCCAAATCTTTCTTAGTAAAAGAATCGGTATCGATAATAATTACCGATTTTGACTTACAAAACTTATATTGTGTTTTCAATGCTGCAGGATTCATGGCAACTAACACATCGCACTTGTCACCCGGTGTATATACCTTACCAGAGCCTATATGAACTTGAAAGCCGGAAACTCCGGTCAGTGAACCTTGCGGAGCTCGAATATCTGCCGGGAAATCAGGAAATGTACTAATGTCATAACCTTCTGTAGCCGAAATATTCGAAAACATATTTCCTGCAAGTTGCATTCCATCACCTGAATCACCGGAAAATCGAACAACCACATCTTCCAATTCTTTCACAATCATTTGATCTGCCATATCTTATAAATTTAATTTACACATCATCTTTACAAAGTTGGGCAACTTTCGTTAAATATCAAAATAAATTAGTATTTATTTCGCAAAGAAAGTATTTCCAATGTTTTTTTGAACAAAAGTATTGAAATATTCCAAGAAAAAAGTAAATTTGCAACCCGTATGTCATGCATTATACATACGCTAATGTATTTTCGTTTTAAGCCTTGGTAGTTCAACGGATAGAACAAGCGTTTCCTAAACGTTAAATAGGGGTTCGATTCCCCTCCGAGGTACTTCATTTTTCTGCAATAATATTTATCATAATCTCTTTTCATCCGATTGGCAAAAAGATAAAACCTTTTAGAAAAATCTCTTGCTCTTCTGATTAAAACGTCTGGTAAAAGCACTAAAAATTTGATTATAAAAATAAAAAAGCCGCTGAGTTATTCAGCGGCTTCTCTTTTATATATATATCATTATGCTTGTTTTGCTTCTTTCTTAAGTTTTCCTGATTTATTTCCTAAGAACAGGTAAGCTATCGGAGCAGCAACAAACAATGAAGAGAATGTTCCGATTACGACACCGAGAATCATTGCAAACGAGAAACTACGTATGCTGTCTCCACCCCAAATAAAGATAATAAGCAATACAATCAATGTACTTTGACCCGTATTTAAGGTACGTGCCAATGTAGTGTTCAGCGAATCATTGAACAATTGCGCACGTTCACGATTCGGATACAAATGGGTAAATTCACGCACACGGTCGAAAATAACCACCTTGTCATTAATCGAATAACCAATAACTGTCAGCACAGCACCTATAAAGGTTTGGTCAACTTCCAATGAAAATGGCATCCATCCATAACACAATGAATAAGCACCCACTACAAGGAAAGCATCGATTGCCAATGCTGCTGTAGCCCCCAAACTGAAAGCAATATTGTTGAACCGAATCAAAATATACACACCGATGGCAATAACAGCAAAGATAACTGCCCAAATAGCAGCCATACGCATATCATCTGCCATACTTGGACCAACCTTTTGCGAACTGATGATAGAACAGCCAGCTGTATTATCACGGTCTATAAATTGATCCAAAGTCAAACCTTCCGGAAGTAAATTACCTTCTTTGAAAGCACTATAAAGAATACCTTCTATTTCAGTATCTACACTTGGAGCGTCTTCTTCAATTCGATAGTTAGTACTTACACGGATACGATGCCCGTCTGTACCCAAAGCAATAGCCTGAATATTGGCATCCTCGACTTTATTTTCCAATAAATCGCGAATGGTTTCCGGTTGAACAACTTTATCAAATTGCACAACAAAATTTCGTCCACCAGTAAAATCAATACTTTGTGATAAACCACGTACACCAAATGAAATAAGGCATGCTACTATAATAATACCCCATATAGTAAACGATTTTTTAATGGAGCCTATAAAATTATAATGTGCATTCTGGAAAAGATTCTTCGACAACACTGTAGAGAATGTCAGATTACGTAATTTCCCTTTTGCCAAGAAGTGTTCGTAAATCAGGCGTGTCATATAAACAGCGGTGAAGAACGAACAGAGAATACCAATAATCAAAGTTGTGGCAAATCCACGAATAGAGCCTGTTCCGAAGTAGAACAAAATTACACCGGTAATGATAGAAGTCAAGTTCGAGTCAAAAATAGCCGAGAAAGCCCCCGAATAACCTGCCGAAATCGCTTCTTTCATATTTTTCCCTGCCTTCAATTCCTCTTTAGTACGTTCATGAATCAACACGTTCGCATCGACAGCCATTGCCAATGACAACACTATACCGGCAATACCAGACAAAGTAAGAGCTGCTTGGAATGAGGTCAAAATACCCATTGTAAAGAAGAAGTTCAGGATTAATGCCGTATTAGCAACCATGCCGGGAATTAGTCCGTACATCAAACAAAGATAAATCATCAGTGCAATCAATGCCACAATAAACGAAACCAATCCTTGATTGATAGATTGTTGTCCCAAAGACGGACCTACAATATCCTCTTGTACGATACGAGCAGGAGCAGGCATTTTACCTGTATTCAGCACATTTGCCAAGTCTTTCGTCTGTTCAATCGTAAAGTTTCCTGTAATACTTGAATTACCTCCGGTAATTTCATTTTGTACATTTGGTGCACTATATACATAGCCATCCAAAACAATAGCAATGGCATGATCTTTATTACGTTTTGTTATGGAAGCCCAACGACGAGCACCTTCTGTATTCATCTGCATCGTAACACACGGTTTATGATATTCATCGTATGTACTTTGTGCATTTGTAATAACATCACCTTCCAAGGGGGCACGTCCATTACGTTCTGTAGAACGAATTGCATATAGCTCAAATATACGTCCCGATTTATCAAAGTCTGCCGGCGAAACGCCCCACATCAGTTTCAGATTGCGAGGAAACATTTGTTTAATCTCCGGCGTACTCAAAATCTGATTTACTGTAGCAGTATCTCTAAAGTCAGCATATCCTACAACTGCACCCATGCCACTTTGATTTAATTGCAGAATGGCCATTAACGGATGTTCCTTTTTCAATTGTTCCATCTGTGCATCAGACATCTGCGCATCGGACGTAGTTTCTCCTTTCAATGCTGCAACCAAACTATCTTTAGCAGAAACAGCCTGAGCATTTACAGAAGCGATGGAATCGAGAGCCGATACTGTTTGCGTAGAATCTGTGCTTTCAGTTGCACGTAAAGAGCGCATACGTTCATCTGCAGAAGCCATGATGGGAACAATATCTTCCGCATCGAATGTTTCCCAGAACTCAAGATTTGCCGATCCTTGCAACAATTTACGAACACGTTCCGGTTCTTTAATACCCGGCAATTCCACCATGATACGTCCAGAACTTCCTTCCAATGTCTGAATATTCGGTTGGACAACACCGAAACGGTCGATACGAGTACGTAAAACATTATACGAATTTTCTACTGCAGCTTTTATCTCTGCACGTAAAACCGATTCAACCTCAGCGTCTGAACTGCGAACTGTAACTTTATCCTTCAACCGTTGAGTAGCAAACAATTCTGCCAACGTTCCATTCGGAACCAGTTTCTTATATTCACGTATGAACAATGTAACAAAATCGTCTTGACTGGTATTCTGCAATTTGGCTGCTTCAGCTACCGCTTTATTGAAAGCCTCATCCGGTTTATTATCAGCCAAAGCCTTTATAACATCCGGCACAGAAACCTCTAATATTACATTCATTCCTCCCTTCAGGTCAAGTCCTAACCCGATTTCCATCTCACGACATTGTTTTAGCGTATATGCTCCCAACCATACTTTCTTATTTTGTATGGAATCAAGATAATGCATTTCACCTTTCGGGTCTTCTGCCGCTTTTTTCATGTGGTAGCGGGTTACAAAAGAGAACGAAAGATAAAAAATGCACACAAGGGTAAGCAATATCGCAAAAACCTTTACGAATCCTTTGTTTTGCATGTTACTTTAATTTATTTTATTATGTTTCTATTTTTAATACGTTTATTCAAGGTTGCAAATATAGTTTTTTTTTCATTCATAAAGAGAATGCTTTTCTAATTATTTAAAAAATTAAGTACGAAAACTACTCTAAAGACTTTATTCCCTGCTTTTTCCCAATAAACACCACATCGGATAATGGTCGGAAACATTCACAGAGCGATCTACTTGGCACTGCAATACACGGAAAGCACTGCCAATCAACAAATGATCGATACGAAAATAAAAACGATCTTGATTATACGTGAATCCGAATCCGTTTCCTGCTTCAGCAAAAGCATCAGTTAATCCTTCAGACAATATTCGATGTGCATACGAAATTGGAGAGTCATTAAAATCGCCACAGACAATGATATAAGGATTTTGCTCCCTTTGAATAATTTTCGCCACAGAATCGACCTGAGATGCCCGTATTGCCGATGCGTCGGCCAATTTATGAATCAGATACGTTCCATTCTCTTTTATCTGTTTCTCATTTTCAAAACCGATGATATCGTTATAACGCTTTTTGTCATCGATGCTTAATTTATTGGACTCTAAATGATTGTTTATTACCGACAATGTATCATTTCCGTACAACAATTTATATTGCACACTCCCATTATATTGGCTATCATACACGATTTGTGATTCTGAGACGATGGGAAAACGCGAAAAACAGGCAAGAACATTCCCACTTTTCAGACGTGTCTGTTTAGAATATGGATAAACGGACATCGCATTATTAATTTCTTCCTGAGTAATCCCGCCACGGGGAATAAATTCCTGCAAACAGATTATATCGGCGTCACAATGAGCCAAATATTCTAAAATCGCACTCTTCCTTGTTGCCTTATCGAAAGGTATTCCTTGTGTATTATAAGTCAATATTTTTAGCGTTTGTGTATGTGCCGGCTCGTCGGGTATAATATTTATAGGAAAATATGTTTGCAGACTATTCCATCCCAAAGCAAAAATCAGCAATGGGAAAAAGATATATATTCGTTTGACAAACAACCAGACACAGACAAACAAAAGATTGAGCAAAGCCAATAACGGGAACAATAATCCGGAACAAGCCCATATTGGATGACACACCGGCGAAATATAAGGACTATAAGCTGAAACCAAAAAACCTACGGCAACAACAATATTCACCCCCATCAGGATGAATCTAAAAAAATGACTTACATATTTCATAGCTTACTTTACTCTTTTTCCCTTAATCTATATATCTATCACATTTTATAAGGACAGTAAGACAAAATATCTGATAATCTTTGCTCGAAAATGCTTTCTTCTTTTACAAAAAGAGCACGATATCTTCAGTTAAATATCAAGAGCTTTAAAAATAAATAATCTGGCTTCATTTTTTACTTGCATCGAACAACCGTTTCTTTTCTTCGTCTGTCAAACTACCATAGCCCGATTTTCTCAATTTATCCAATATGCGGTCTATTTCATCGTTCTGAGCCTTTTTCCGAGCATTAAAATCATAATCTTTTTGTTTTTCCCCATAATGAACTTTCATTTTCGGTTTACGATTCACCGAAATCTTTTGTCCGGACATAAAATCGAATGCAAGGTTTATCCATTTGGTAGCATCATGCCCTTTTGAAATGCCTATCGCAAACCACCAACCGGCTAAAACTCCACCCAGATGGGCAAGATGCCCTCCGGAATTTTCGGAAGTAATCATCATTATATCGAGAAAGATTAAAAATGCAACCAAATACTTCAATTTCAGATTTCCGAAGAATAGCAACCGTACCGAACAATCCGGTTCACGTATAACCACAGCTGTAATAATGGCAAGCACTGAAGCCGATGCCCCCAATAAATAAGATGTATATACTGCATCGGCAAAATAAGGAAATATGTTATAAGAAATAATATAAAGCAAACCTCCACATATTCCGCCTACCACATATAGTCCGCGTAAATGTTTTGCCGAAAAGAATTGCAGGAACAAATTCCCAAACCAATATAAACAGAGCATATTGAACAACAAATGCAATACCCCCGTATGCATAAACATATAAGTAAGCAATGACCATGGTTGACGGATGAAAACATCTATGTATGCAGGAAGTTCCACATATTCTGTCCACAACAACGTTGGTATATTAAACAGTTTCAAGAAAAGGTTGACAACCGTTACAACCAGAAATACACCGATATTAATATAAAGTAACTGAGTTACAATGCTTCCTCTTTTAAAGTTTTCTTTTAAATCAGTAATGAATCTGTTGTCCGCCGCCATTTTTCTTTCTCCAATAAATAATTAAAAACAATCCGAACAGCATTCCGCCTAAATGAGCAAAATGGGCAACTCCATCGCTGCCTCCTATACCTAAAAATAATTCCAGCACGGCATATCCTATTACAAAATATTTTGCCTTGATAGGAAATGGCAATGGAAATATAAACATCTGACTATTTGGAAACAACATCCCGAAAGCCAACAAAATACCATATATAGCACCCGATGCACCCACGGTATTCATCAAATTCAAGTATTCGCCCATTGGAATAATCCCTAATCCTGTATTGATCATTTCATAATGAGACATGTCATTCATCATATATTCAATATAGTATGTAGTTTCTTGTATCAGTCCGGCACCAATACCACACACCATATAATAAATTAAGAAACGCTTTGGTCCCCATGTCTGCTCCAATACACCACCAAACATCCACAATGCAAACATATTAAAAAAGATATGTGTAAACCCTGCATGCATAAACATGTATGTAATAAGTTGGTGTAGTTTAAAGTCGGAAGCCATAAAGAAATGAAGTCCCAACATGTCATTTAAAACAATTCCACGCCGCATTAAAACATAATTAGCAAAAAAGAACAATACATTAATTATAAGCAGATTTTTTGTTACTGTTGGAAGAGTTCTCATTCGTTAATAATTAAAATGTTACTAAATACTATTTTCCTCAATTTATTCTATAATCGTTTCTTTATACATTAGGATGTTGTCGCACACACGAGTCTCTTAATATCAATAAACTCTCAGGTCCCATATTAAACAACAAATCGACAATACTGAGATTTGGCAAAAAACCTAATTTCATGTCAAATACCTGATAATAAGACCTAACGATATAATCTGTATCCGTTTGGGCAAAATCTTTCTTCGGATGAATACGTTCCCGAAAATCGTCAACCTGTTCTGGGCAGGCAATATAATCGTTGGTCGCAAGCATCCGTCCTTCTATTCCTATCTGTTCGCATACCCACTGACATAAGTCCCAGTTAAAATCATACAAATATTCATATTTCCGAGTAAAGAACGCATGAAATTCATCCGCGTAATAATCGAAAAACGGACTATGCCGATAGGCCGAATCAAAAGCGTTCCAATGTACATGTTGCCAATTACCATGATCTGAAATGCGTACATCTTTCATAAAACATTTAGCCTCCTTACTTTTTTCAGTAGGTATTGTCAATGTCTGAAGACCTCCAGCCGATGCAATCATACAACGATTACGATATGTTTGTTTCATATAATGATCGAAACATTCGATATAAGCAACATCATAAGCATAGAGCTTTGTATAATATTCTATAGGAGCCAAATAAGCAGATGTCAATATAACACTATTTCCATTCATTGTACACACTGAAAAAAACGTTCTTTCTGAGAGGTAAACCATATCCGCCAAACTTTACCTATGATATGATCTTCTGGAACAAAACCGAAAAGCCTTGAATCGACCAAATTGACAGGGTCATTCGATGCAACCCAATAATAATTCTTGTGAAACGTATATGAATCTACTGGTTTCCCTTCAACCCACAATGTATGATTCCGTATCTCTGCATGCTTTTGTTCATGAAAAGTTATGGTGTTACATAACAATACGATGTTCCATGGATATACGGGAACAGACTTATTTTTACGGGGAATGATGAATGGATAAGTAGTTCCTTTTTGTTCTTTATCCAAAAGCGTAAGTTTTATTTGATTTTCGGCTTTTTGTGAAATTATATAATACTCATAATGACTAAAGCTACGTATATAATTCCCATTCTTGGTATAACCAACTAACATATTATCGTCAAGACCTACATTTTTCAATAGTCTCAACATTAAATCTTCTTTTTCAGAAGGATAAGCATAAAGCGATTTACTATCCGGACTGAACGATTGCATGCCACTATTCATAAGCTCACAATTTAACATCAAAGTGTCTCCCGGCAATCCCACGCACCGACTAATAAACAAGTCACGATTTTCAAGGGAGGTATTTTGTTGAATAGGGTCTGGATTATTAAATAAAACAATATCTCCCCTTTCAATTACCCCTTTCCCTATACGATGGTATCCAAACAAAGAAGGAAAAGGTATGCGTAAACCATAAGCCCATTTGTTTATCAACACACCTTCTCCTTTATATAATGAGTTCTCCATCCCTGAGGAAGGAATAAAACAAGAAGTTACTCCAAATGTTTTTACCAACAATACACATACAATTATTGCTGCCAACATTTTCCACCATTTCTCATTTTTACGAGTCACGATTCCCGGATTTTCTTGTTTTACAAATTGCAAATAAAGATTATTTGATAGAATCAACCTTTTTGAATAAACGATCCCAGCGAATTTTTCCATCAAACCACCCACGATCATTATCAAGAGATAGCCAAATAAAAATCGGTTTCCCTACAATATGGTCTTCAGGGACAAATCCCCAAAAGCGAGAATCGGCTGAATTATGACGGTTATCACCCATCATCCAATAATAATCCATCTTAAAAGTATATTTCGTTGCTTCCTTTCCATTGATATATATTTTACCGTCTTCTACAGCCAATGTGTTACCTTCGTAATTACGAATCGGGCGTTCATAGATAGGAAGATTTTCAAGAGAAAGATCGATTGTACCCCCTTTCTTGGGAATCCAAATAGGTCCATAATTATCGATTGTCCAATTTGTTAACTTATTCTGCGGATATAATCCAATGGAATAGTCAGGAACATTCTCAATAGATATCACTAAATCTTTCCGAGCAAGCAAAGCAGCTTTTGCCTTTGCTGTCAAAGGAATATTATAAACAGACTGTTCTCCGAAATATCCGGACAAATCTTCTTTGCTGATTCCTATTTCATGGCATAAATCTGCAGGAAGTTCTTTTGTCGTATGCACATAATATCTATACTGTACATTGTCAGGTTCTTTATTCGGTTTCCCATCAAGATATATGATTCGATTTTTAATTTCAAGAGTTTGTCCCGGTAATCCGACACAACGCTTTACATAATTTTCTCTCCGGTCAACAGGACGAGATACTACTTTTCCATACATTTGAGGGTTTTCTTCAATATACTTTCTTCCTTTTGTATAATAAATATCAAATACTTGCCGTTGCTGTTCCAAACTCAGACTTGCAATATCTATAGGTTGAGATAATTGTTTCCCCAATTCATAACTGATACTATAAATATCTTCTGCAGGAACGGCTGTTGCAACCGTATCACCCGCCGGGAAATTAAACACAACAATATCATTTAACTCTACTTCTCCTATTCCAGAGACGCGCTTATAATCCCATTTAGGCCATTCAAGATACGATTTACAATTTAATATAGGCAACGTATGTTGCGTTAAAGGCATGTGTAAAGGAGTCTGCGGAATGCGTGCCCCGTAACTCATCTTACTGACAAAAAGATAATCACCTACAAGCAATGATTTCTCTAACGAAGATGATGGAATCACATAATTTTGGAAGAAATATAAATTGACAAAATACACTGCAACTAATGCAAATACAATTGCATCAACCCAACTCATTATGGATAATACAGCTTTATTTTTTGATTTCTTCCACCAAGTCCATGGAATAATCTTTGTTATATATACATCGAAAATAAATGGGATAACCACGACTCCCAACCAACTTCGTAACCAAATCAGGAATGCAATATACAATATCAATACAATCCCTAATTTAATCCATTGCCTACGAGATGCTTCTATTTTCATAATTTAAAACTGAAATAAATCGTTCATTCCTAAAAAACCTGTATGACTTGCAGTGTATTCTGCAGCCAAAACTGCACCTAAAGCAAATCCTTTCCGATTTTTAGCATCGTGCGTAATAATAATAGAATCGGCATCAGATTCATAGCGAATAGAATGAATCCCCGGAATCTCCCCTTTACGAATAGCACTTATCGCCAGCTCATTCGAAGCACATTGGGTTGTTCCACCGATAGTTCCATCTGGAGAGGTAAAAGTTCCCATCACCCATTTATCTTTACGATCAAGATTTTCTAAAATTCCTTCAGCCAAAGTAATAGCTGTTCCACTTGGCGCATCTAATTTATGAACATGATGTGTTTCTACCATAGAGACATCATAATTAGGAAATTTATTCATAATTTTAGCCAAATAATTGTTAACTGCAGAAAAAATAGCAACTCCCAAACTAAAATTAGAAGACCAAAACAAAGTCTTTCCTTCTTCTTTGCATAAGCGTTGCACCTCCTCTTTATGTTCATTCATCCAGCCAGTACTACCAGAAACGACTTTTACACCTTGACGAAACGCCTCAAGGCAATTCCCATAAGCTACCGTAGGAGCTGTAAACTCAATAGCAACATCTGCCGATCGGAATGCTTCTGAATCGAAATCATGATGATTATTTATATCGATTACGCAAACAATTTCATGCCCGCGGGAAAGAGCAATTTTTTCAATCTCTTTTCCCATTTTCCCATATCCTATTAATGCTATTTTCATAAAAATCGAATAATTTTATCCGCAAAGATAATGTTTTTCATTATTAATCATTACATTTAGCCAATATTTACACCTCGTTAACATGGAACAACTTTTACATTACGTGTGGAAACACAAACTTTTTGCTTTAGAACCCTTAAAAACAATAGATGGCAAAACAATAGAAGTTATTGATCCCGGATTGGCAAATGTACATGCCGGTCCAGATTTTTTCAATGCAAAAATCAAAATTAATGATATTGTATGGGTCGGGAATGTAGAAATACATACACAATCATCCGATTGGTTTCGTCATAATCATCACCAAGACATGGCTTATGATTCTGTTATTTTACATGTTGCATCAATAATAGACGCAGAGCCTGTTCGCAGCAACGGTGAAAAAATCCCTCAAATGGAGCTACATTATCCTGAACATTTACAAAAAAACTACAAAAAACTACTTCAAGAAGATCATTATCCGGCATGTTATCAATTAATTCCTCAATTATCAAAGTTGTTTTTACACAGTTGGCTATCTGCTTTGCAAACTGAGCGTTTCGAAAACAAGACTCAGAAAATAATGTCTTGCCTTACCACAAGTAATAACGATTGGGAAGCTGCTTTTTTTATCATCCTTGCCAGGAATTTCGGCTTTGGAGTAAATAGTGACGCCTTTGAATTATGGGCTAAGACAATTCCTATAGGAGCTGTAAATAAACATAGAGATAATTTATTCCAAATTGAAGCATTCTTTTTCGGACAAGCAGGGCTACTGCAAGAACTTCCTGCTGACGATTATATCATACAAATGATTAAAGAATATAATTTCTTAAAACACAAATTCGGATTACAACCTTCACCCGATTGCAGATGGCGTTTTCTGCGCTTACGTCCGGATAACTTTCCGCACATCCGTATCGCACAATTAGCATGTTTATATCATCGGTCGCAAGGACTTCTTTCGCAATTAATGGAAGCCGAGACTCTTAAACAATTACGTGATTTATTAAAAGGAGGCACTTCTGAATACTGGCTTACTCATTATTCTTTCGGAGAGATTTCTCCTTCACGACCTAAAACATTAAGTCAAAATTCTATCGATTTACTGATTATCAATACTGTAGTACCTTTTTTATATACTTATGGAAAATATAAATCGGAAGAAAAATTATGCCTACGCGCTACCAATATATTAGAAGAGTTGCCACCAGAAAATAATTATATCACCCGATTATGGAAAGAATGCGGGTTAAATGCTGCTCATGCAGGAGATAGTCAGGCCCTTATTCAATTAAAGAAAAACTATTGCGACACGAAAAAATGTCTATATTGTCGTATCGGGTATGAATATTTTAAAAGGATGAATTAATTTAACAAATAATTAAATGAATAAATATATTTACGAATTAGAACTAAAGGTACGAGACTATGAATGCGACCTTCAAGGTATTGTAAACAATGCAAACTATCAACATTATATAGAACATACACGGCATGAGTTCTTATTGTCTGCCGGTATCAGTTTTGCATACCTCCACCAACAGCAAATCGACCCGGTAGTTGCACGAATTACAATGGATTTCAAAACCCCTTTAAAAAGCGGAGATTGTTTTATTTCCAAACTTTATATAAAAAAAGAAGGTATTAAATACATTTTTTATCAAGATTTATTCCGTAGTTCTGACTTGAAAATTGTTTTAAAATCGAAAGTGGAAACGGTATGTGTTATCAACGGTCGATTAGGACATAGCGAACTTCTTGACAAAACTCTCTCACCTTACATTTTAAATGAACTATAACGAGCTTATTTACCGTCTTGCGTTGCCACTACTCCCGGGCATAGGGGTAATTGGGGCACGAAATCTATTGCGTGCCTCAGGAAGTGCAACCATTTTATTCGAGAACAGAAAAGAATTAAAAGACTTAATTCCCGATATCCCTATGCGGATAATTCAAGCTCTCGATGCACCCGATATTTTACAACGATGTGAAGCTGAAATCGCTTTTGCAGAAAAGAACCATATCTGCTGCCTCACCGAGGAAGACACGGCTTACCCTTCCCGTTTAAGAGAATGTGATGATGCTCCTATTGTTCTTTTTTATCGGGGGACAACCGATTTAAATGCACAACACATCATTTGCATTGTAGGTACCCGAAATGCTACTGAATATGGAAAAGAAACTTGCAAACGATTTATCAATGAATTACATGAGTTGCTCCCGCAAACATTAATTGTCAGCGGATTGGCCTATGGGATCGATATACATGCTCATCGTGCAGCGTTGCAATGTAACATGGAGACAATCGGTGTATTGGCTCACGGGCTCGACCGTATTTATCCCTCCGTTCATCGAAGAACTGCAATAGAAATGATCTCACACGGAGGGTTACTTACCGAATTTCCGTCGGGCAATACCCCAGACCGACAAAATTTTATCAAAAGGAATCGCATCATTGCCGGGCTCAGTGATGCAACGATCGTTATCGAATCGGCAGAGAAAGGCGGGTCGCTTATTACGGCTGATATTGCAGAAAGCTATCACCGCGATTGTTTTGCTTTTCCCGGCAGAATAAACGATACATATTCTATCGGATGCAATAATTTGATACATGCCAATAAAGCAACGCTTATCCAACATGCCGAAGATGTTGTGAAAGCAATGAATTGGAATAAAAAGAAACAACTTCCACCCGCCATCCAACGTGAATTATTTACTGAACTTACAGAACCTGAAAAACAAATCGTATCTATCTTACAAAAATATCCTGAAGGATTACAGGTCAATTCTATAGTTGTGGAAAGCAATATCGCAATCAATCGTTTGACAAGCATTTTATTTGAACTGGAGATGAAAGGCATTGTCCATATATTAGCGGGAGGTGTATATAAGCTAATATAGTTACTGCAAGACCTGCATCAACTGTGCATAAGAAGCATCTTTCAACAAAACTTCTTTCTTTTTATTAAGCAAATACATAGAAGGCATCGCTTTCAAATCGTACAAAGCGTTGTCTTTTATTGTTTGCTTGTCTTCGCCTACAATCCAAGAATCGGGCATTTCTTGCAAACTTTGCTTCCACACATCCTTATTCCCTTCTGTATAAACAGCCAGTACTGTCAGTAAACCATTTTCAGACAGACTGTTAAGATAACGGTTTTGAATCATTTGCTGCATTATTTGATGGCAGTTCTGACATTCCGGATCATAAAAAATAAGCAATAAATAATTCCCATTCACCAAAGTACTTCTCAATGTTTGCGATTTTCCATTGGGCAAGTAATAAGGAAAATCGGTAGCTATTTCCCCCGGATTATTCCGATTAATTAAACTCAGCAGGAATTGGAATGTACTCTTTCGTGCTTCGTCTATAGACGTCTGCAACATGCAACGCAAATAAACCGCATATAGCTCTTCATTATAATAAGGAGAATTGGAATTGTATAAATAATTATCGAACATATTCATAAATCGTTCTTGTATCAATGATTTTTGCCCAATAAATTTTATGCAAAACGACTGCAAGCTCTCTTCCTTTTGCTGTTTTGTCAAACTTTCATCTCCCAATAAAAAGATATAATTAACAAAAGCCTGTTCAGTGATATCTTTATTGACTAATGTAGCATCGGGGAAAGTATATTCATCCCAATAATGAGCAAGTAAGTACCTTTTCTTTTCCCGGGTATCGACAATCACAGCCGGAATCTTAGGATAAGGGAACGTGTCTTTCCGAACAGATTGTATTTCTTTCTGATTATCAGAACAATTCGGTTCCCGTTCTTTCACCGGATGGGTACAGGAAAAACATGAGCACAAAACAGAAAAAAGAAGAGCACAAATACCAATTTTTCTCATATCATTACGAACAAAACCTCTTGATGTTTTCAATACCAGATCATTTCACAAAATTAAAGAAATAAAAAATGGGAGAACGCTTTCTCCCAACCTTGTTAACCTTAAATCTAATACTATGAAAAAAATCACAATGCAAATATATAATAAGTTTCATAAATTCACTATACATTTCTCACTTTTTATGTTGACTTTAGGTTTATTTTAGAGAGTTAAAGATAAATTTTCATGTTTCAAATGAATAAAACAAAACAAACCACCCTTCGTTTGAAATCGTGAAAAAAGGATATAAATCGTTGCCAACACAATATTTTATGTATGCTATTTATCTGAAAATAATAACTTTGCCTTTATGAAACATCTACACATACAACATATTCGTTGGGCTATACTAATACTTCTATTTTTGGGAGTATGGATATTTCGTTGGATTCCGGGTGCAGGCGAATGGTATGCACAAATATTATATCCATATATCTCTACCATATTATCAGCTGTAGCATCGGCTTTCCCTTTTTCCTTATGCGAAATAACCGTAGTCTGCTTTACTGTATGTTTGCTGGTCTATCCTTATCGGGCTCGGAAAAAAGGACGACGCTGGATGTATATTTGCATACATGAAACAGAAATCATAACTTGGATTTTTGTTTGGTTTTATTGGGGATGGGGGATAAACTATTTTCGCGATGATTTTTTCATGCGCTCAGGAACGACGCCTGCTTCTTATGACAAATCGGTATTTCACTCATTCATTACAGCGTATACAGACAGTCTGAACACTGCTTATCTCTTACAAGATCCGTTGTCGAAAAACGAAATACATGAAAAAATTAAAGAAACATACCGGCAAGTGCCTAAAAAATTTGGCCTGACTGTGCCCCAAAAGTATCAGAAGCCTAAATATTCACTCGTCAACAGACTTTATTCGAAAGTAGGAGTATTGGGCTATATGGGACCTTTTTTCGATGAATCGCACGTCAACCACGAGTTGTTTCCTTCACAATATCCATTTGTCTATGCACATGAATTATCACATTTGCTGGGGACAAGTAGTGAGGCTGAGGCGAATTTTTGGGCTTATCAGATTTGTATACGAAGTAAGAATCATTTTATTGAATACTGCGGTTACTTAGGATTATTCCCTTATATCGCCACTGATGCCCGGCGAATATTAAGTAATGCGGAATTTAAAGAATGGATTCAACATATCCATCCGGACATTGTACAAGAGATACAAAAAGAAAACCGATATTGGGATATGCAATACAGCCAACTCATCGGCTCTATCCAAAACCGTTTATACGATTGGTATCTAAAAAATAATCGTATCCCGTCAGGGAAAAAGAACTACGGTGAAGTGGTAAGCATGCTCCTTTCGCTCCCGGAACAATGGTGGAAATAACCTTTCAAAAGAACAGAAAAGAGCGATATTTGTCAACGACATTTATCACATAATTTAAGTCTTTGTTTGGAAAATCTGCACTTCCGTAATACTGGGTTCCGATAAAAATCGTATCTTTACCGCCTAAATAGAACTATTAACAAATGGCCATTATCATTAAAAAAGTAAGCTCAAAAAAAGAGCTGAAAACCTTTATCCGTTTCAATTACGAATTATACAAAGGGAATCCTTATTCTGTACCCGATTTGTACGATGACATGCTGAACACTTTTCATCCGAAAAAGAATGCGGCATTCGAATTTTGCGAAGCTGACTATTTTCTTGCATATAAAGACGATAAAGTGGTAGGACGTGTTGCTGCAATCATCAATCACCGTGCCAACGAAACATGGAATAAAAAAGAAGTCCGCTTCGGATGGATTGACTTTATCGACGACCTTGAAGTTTCAAAATCTTTGCTCGATACAGTAGCACGCTGGGGAAAAGAACGGGGTATGAATATGATTGTCGGTCCTTTAGGATTCACCGATATGGATGCAGAAGGAATGCTGATAGAAGGATACGATCAGTTAAGTACCATGTCTACCATCTACAATTTTCCATATTATCCTCGTCACATGGAACAATTGGGGTTTGAAAAAGAAGCCGACTGGGTAGAGTTCAAGCTAACAGTTCCCGACAAACTGCCCGAAAAGTTTGTACGTATTTCGGAAATTATACTCCAGAAATATAAATTGAAAATAAAAAAAGTAACTCGAAAAGAGATAAAAACCCAAAATTATGGACAGAAGATTTTCGATTTGATAAATGAGGCATACGCTCCACTTTATGGTTATTCGAAAATGACACAAGGTCAAATCAACCAATATATAAAAATGTATCTCCCACTTATCGACCTTCGTATGGTATCGTTGGTAGAAGACGAAAACGGAGAGTTGATAGCAGCAGGCATTTCAATGCCTTCTCTGTCTGAAGCTTTACAAAAAGCAAAAGGGAAAATGCTACCTTGGGGGTGGTACTATCTGCTGAAAGCTCTTTTTATAAAAAAGCCGAAAGTACTTGATCTTTTATTGGTAGGAGTAAAACCCGAATACCAAAGCAAAGGAGTTAATGCTTTGCTATTTTACGATTTAGTTCCTATTTACCAACAAATGGGCTTCCAGTATGGTGAAAGTAATCCGGAATTGGAACTGAATAAAAAAGTACAATCTCAATGGAGTGCATTTGAGTCGATACAACATAAGAAAAGAAGAGCCTATAAGAAAATGCTTTAATTATGGAAGAGAACGAACATTTACAATCAATTACTTCTTATACAGAAGAAAATATCCGGCATTTAAGCGATATGGAGCATGTACGTACCCGCCCGGGGATGTACATAGGACGCTTAGGAGATGGAAGTCAAGCTGAGGATGGAATATACGTTCTGTTAAAAGAAGTAATAGACAATAGCATTGATGAATTTAAAATGGGAGCAGGGAAACGTATCGAAATTCAATTAGAAGACGATTTACGCGTTTCTGTCCGTGACTACGGACGAGGTATTCCTTTAGGAAGTTTAATCAATGCTGTCTCGGTATTGAATACCGGAGGTAAATATGATACAAAAGCATTTCAGAAAAGTGTCGGACTAAATGGTGTGGGGTTGAAAGCGGTTAACGCATTAAGCATACGCTTTATTGCACGGAGTGTACGCGACGGACAACTACGTGAGACCATATTCGAACAAGGGAATTTAATAAATGACCAAACTTGTTCAACTGATGAAGAAAACGGAACATTTATTTTCTTTGAACCTGATAATTCTTTATTCTTAAATTATCGTTTCCGACCTGAGTTTATTGAAACCATGCTCCGTAATTACACTTATCTTAATACCGGATTATCTATTTATTACAATGGTAAGCGTATCACCAGCCGGAACGGATTGGAGGACTTGCTCAACGATAATATGACAGCTCCGGGATTGTATCCTATTATACATCTGAAAGGAGAAGACATTGAAATTGCTTTTACACATACAGCACAATATGGTGAAGAATATTATTCGTTTGTCAATGGGCAACATACGACACAAGGAGGAACCCATCAAAGTGCTTTTAAAGAACATTTAGCCCGTACCATCAAAGAATTTTATGGTAAGAACTTCGAATACCAGGATATTCGTAATGGGCTGGTTGCCGCTATTGCTATCAATGTAATAGAACCAACATTCGAAAGTCAGACGAAAATAAAATTAGGCTCTTTGGTAATGGCACCGGAAAAAGACTCTGACGGTAACCCTTATCCGCTTTCAGGGATCAGCGTTAATAAATTTGTAGGTGACTTCATCAAAGAGAACGTTGACAATTACTTACATAGACATCCTGACGTGGCAGACGTGATGTTGCAAAAAATTCAGGAATCGGAAAAAGAACGGAAAGCAATTGCCGGTGTAACAAAAATAGCACGAGAACGGGCGAAGAAAGCCAATCTTCATAATCGTAAGTTACGCGATTGCCGAATTCATTTAAACGATTTAAAAGCTCCTAAGGATGAAGAGAACGATCCACGCTTGGAAAGTTCCATCTTTATCACAGAAGGAGACTCTGCAAGCGGTTCCATTACCAAGAGCCGTGATGTCAATATACAAGCTGTATTTAGTCTGCGTGGGAAACCTTTGAACTCATTTGGACTGACTAAAAAAGTCGTGTATGAAAACGAAGAATTCAATTTACTTCAAGCAGCATTAAATATTGAAGAAGGACTGGACGGTCTCCGGTATAATAAAGTCATTGTAGCAACAGATGCCGATGTAGATGGAATGCATATCCGGCTATTAATGATTACTTTTTTCTTGCAATTTTTCCCAGATTTAATCAAGAAAGGACATGTTTACATATTACAGACACCGCTATTCCGTGTTCGTAATAGGAAGAAAGGTGTATACGAAACAATTTATTGCTACTCGGAAGAAGAACGTTTAGCTGCCATAAAAAAGTTAAGTCCTAACCCGGAGATTACCCGGTTTAAAGGATTAGGAGAAATTTCTCCTGATGAGTTCCGGAACTTTATAGGAAAAGACATGCGTTTAGAGCAAGTAACTTTACGTAAGACTGATGCTGTAAACGAACTTTTGGAATTCTATATGGGGAAAAATACCATGGAACGCCAAAACTTCATCATCAATAATCTGGTAGTAGAAGAAGATATTATAAACGAAAACTAAATGAAAAAAGCTATATTCCCAGGGACATTCGACCCTTTCACCATCGGACATTTCTCAATTGTAAAGCGTGCTTTAACATTCATGGATGAAATTATTATCGGAATAGGTGTTAATGATAAAAAAAGGACTTGGTTCCCCATGGAAAAACGAGTGAAAATGATACAAGAACTTTATGAGAAAGAGCCACGCATTAAAGTTCAATCGTACAATGGGCTAACAGTCGATTTCGCACAAGAACAAGGTGCAAAATTCATTATCCGAGGTATTCGTACCGTGCATGATTTTGAATACGAGGAAACCATTGCCGATGTCAATAGAAAACTATCGGGCATAGAAACCATTTTATTGTTCACCGAACCAGAATTGACTTCTGTTAGTTCTACAATTGTCCGTGAATTGCTACAATTTGGGAAAGACGTGACTCCTTTCCTCCCAAAAGGAATGAAAATTTGATTCTACAGAAAATACAGACAAAAGTGCAATATCTGTTTGTACACATAACCTAATGTTGAACTTCATGATGAAAAAAGTATCAGTATGGGTAGCATGTTGCTGCCTTTTCTTTTTTATTGAAACTTCCGCACAAAATAAGTTATTGAATTCGCCAATGAGAAAATTACAATTGGCGGAATTCGCCATTTCCAAATTGTACGTCGACAGTGTAAACGAATCCGATTTGGTAGAACATGCCATTATTGGCATGTTGAAAGAACTCGATCCGCATTCTACTTATTCCACTCCCGAAGAGGTGAAAAAAATAAACGAACCCTTACAGGGGAAATTCGACGGAGTCGGTATTCAGTTCAATATGGTAAAAGACACACTATTTGTCATCCAGCCCATATCAGGAGGACCTGCAGAAAAAGCCGGTATATTACCCGGCGATCGTATTGTGGCAATAAACGATACTATTGTTGCCGGAGTTCAGATGGGAACCGATGAAATCATGTACCGGCTGCGGGGAAAACGTGGGACAAAAGTACAGGTCGACGTTTTACGCAAAGACATAAAAGAGCTCCTTCCAATCACAATCAAACGCGACCGTATACCGGTTGTCAGTCTCGATGCGCATTATATGGTCAACGACAGCATAGGGTATATCCGCATCAACAGATTTTCCCTTACAACATCCAAAGAATTCCTTACGGCATTGAAAGATTTACAACAACAAGGAATGCAGGCATTGATTCTCGACCTGCAAGGAAATGGCGGAGGATATTTAAACGCAGCAATTGAAATAGCCGAACAATTTTTAAATAGAGACCAACTGATAGTCTACACCATAGGAAGAAAAAATCCCCGAACCGACTTTCAAGCCAAAGGAAAAGGTTTATTAAAAGAAGGGAAACTAATAATATTGATAGATGAATATTCTGCATCGGCAAGTGAAATTGTAACAGGAGCCTTACAAGATTGGGACCGAGCTATGGTAGTAGGGCGGCGCAGCTTCGGGAAAGGTTTGGTACAACGCCCGATAAATTTGCCCGACGGATCAATGATTCGCCTGACAGTAGCCCGGTATTATACGCCGGCAGGCCGCTGCATCCAAAAACCTTACGGCATAGAAACACCATACGAAGAAGACTTGGCAAACAGATATAACCGAGGAGAAATGCTACATGCCGATAGTATTCACTTCCCCGACTCCCTGAAATACTATACACTGAAAAAAAAACGCCCGGTATATGGCGGAGGAGGAATTATGCCCGACTATTTTGTCCCTATCGATACAACTTTACACTCCGGCTATTATTCACGTTTACGTGACAGAGGTGCTTTGATACAATGGAACATCAAGCAAATAGAAGAATCGCGGGAAAAATGGCTGGATATGTACACAAATTTTTCCGACTTTGCCACACAATTTGAAATCACTCCGGCCATGCTGGATGAATTAAAAGAGATAGGAACAACATTGAACATCCCATTCGATGAAAAACAATATCAAAAATCATTACCCTTAATCCGTATTCAACTAAAAGCATTACTGGCACGCGATTTATGGGGAATGAACGAATATTTCCAAATAGCCAATCAACTAAATACAAGCATGCAAAAAGCCATAGAATTGCTCAAGTAATTTAAAGAAAAAGCCCAGCAGAAAATTAAAAAATAACATGAAAAATCCCTATAAACCTGCTGAGAAATAAAAGGTAATGTCGGGATTAAAGAATAATTTCCATAATCGTTTGCGTTATCTCAATAAATCTTTTAAATTTGCAACATATTATAATATGCACAGAAAGATATTTTAGTTCTAACAATTAAATAATTTAAATTCAATCATTTATGTGGTTAAGTAATTCATCTATTGGAAGGAAGGTGGTGATGAGCGTGACTGGCATTGCCCTTGTCCTTTTTTTGACATTTCACATGGCGATGAACCTTGTTGCATTGTTTTCCGGTGAGGCATACAATGCAGTTTGTGAATTCTTAGGCGCCAATTGGTATGCCTTAATTGCTACGGTTGCTTTGGCAGCTCTCTTCGTGATTCACATCCTGTATGCGTTTTGGCTGACTATTCAAAACCGTGCGGCTCGGGGAAATGAACGCTATGCTGTTAGTGCACGTCCCAAAAATGTTGAATGGGCTTCTCAAAACATGCTTGTTTTAGGCATTATCGTTATTTTGGGATTAGGCCTGCATTTTGCTAATTTTTGGTATAAAATGCAATTTGCTGAGATTATCGGAGATCCGATGATGGGCGGTCTTCATGCTACCGATGGATATGGTTATATTATGCAAACCTTTTCCAATCCGGTATTGTTTGTGTTATATCTGGTTTGGCTGGCCGCTTTGTGGTTCCATCTGACGCATGGATTCTGGAGTGCAATGCAGACATTAGGTTGGAATAATACAATATGGATAAACCGTTGGAAGTGTATTTCTAATATTTATTCTACAATTATTGTATTAGGTTTTGCGTTGGTTGCAATTGTTTTTTTCTGCAAGAATTTGTGTTAATCAGGTAATTGTATGAAAATATCCGGCGCAGGGTGCGGACATATTCCTAATGTTCCTCTGTATGGGATAGAATTATTTTCTAAGACAGTGCAATTAT
>DXCG01000004.1 GCA_019116145.1 Candidatus Phocaeicola gallistercoris | reverse complement strand
TTTATTGTTTGAAATTTGTCTTTGGCAGTCGGATCGTTTGGATTTAAATCCGGGTGATATTTGCGAGCCAACTTACGATATGCTTTTTTGATGTCGTCTTGAGTTGCCGTTTTGTCAACTCCCAAAATCTTGTAATAGTCAATGTAAGCCATATAGTCAGTTAATTTTAGTATAGAAATTCTGCAAATGATATGCCATGTCCTTTTTTGGGGGATGAGGGTATGTTTCTGACATTTTGTCGGTGAAAAGGTAAAAATGGTATTCGTCTGTAAGACGAGAATAGGTCACTTTTACTATCGAACGTTGCGATAAACACGATTTGTCTGGTCGTGAGGCAGAAAAGGTCTTGATGTTTTTTTTATTCATCAAGACCTTTTCTGTAAAATAACAAGATGTTTTTATAAGAATTTATTCATTGTTCCCATCCGCCTCCCAATGCTTTGTAGAGATTGACTAATGTGATTTGTCTGTCACGAATGGCATTGCTTAGACTGATTTGAGCATCTAAGTAAGTACGTTGTGCATCGAGTAAATCCATGTAACTGATGACTTTACTGATGTATTGGAGTTGTATCAGTTCGAGTGTACTTTTTGCCGATTGTTCTAATCGTAGTCTGGTTTCATATACTTCTTTTGCCTTATTAAATTCGGTAATTGCATTGTATGCATCTTTAAAGGCACTTAAAACCACTTTTTCATACGAATAAAGAGCCTGTTCATAGGCCGCCTTGGATGCTTTCAGTCGTGCACGGTTTTTCCCCATTGCAAAAATGGGTTGGGTCAGATTACCTGAGATTAAATGATGTGGAGATTTTAATAACTCACTTAAAAGATCGCTCTCCAGTCCGTATGTTGCAGTCAGTGAGATATTGGGGAACATACTTGTATAGGCAATGCCTACCGAAGCATTGGCTGCAATCAATTCTTGTTCTGCCTGACGGATATCAGGACGGCGCTCAAGTAAGGCTGATGGCAGTCCTACAGGCAAACTGACAGGGAACATGATATCTTCCGGCAGGGTAGAGCGGCTGATGTTGTGTGGATATTCTCCGGTTAGGAGGGCTATTTCATTTTCTTTCAACGTGATTTCTTTTTCCAAATCAGGGACAAGAGTCGTTGTACGTGCCAATTCTACTTGAGCTTGTCGAAATGGAACTTCCGAGGTTATGCCTCCTTCATAGCGGATACGTGCTAAATGAAGGCTTTCTTGTCGGGCATCGACTGTCTTTTTTACAATAGAAAGTTCGTTGTCGAGTGCTACTAATTCGAAGTACGATTGTGCGACTTGTGCAATAAGGCTCATCTGGAGGGCACGTTGATTTTCTATGGCTCCCACGAATTCTGCCATGCTTTTGTCTTTAGTCCATCGTAGTTTTCCCCATAAGTCGAGTTCCCATGACGCTGTTCCTTTTAAGTCAAATTCATCATCCATACTGTAATCATCTCCGCCATAGTTCTCTCTTTCTCTTTTTGCATAAGCTCTTGCTCCTATTTCTGGAAACATATTTGCATGGTCAATGCGTTTCAGGGCAGCCAGTTGCTTTATGCGGGCTGCAGCTATCATCATGTCTTTATTATGGTCTAAAGTTTTGCGTATTAGTGCCTGTAAGGTCGTGTCGGTATAAATAACCTCCCAGTTATAATCGGCTATAGAAATAGAATCTACACTCGTGCTGTCTAATGTCTCAGGCAGTTGTATGTTGGGACGTGTATATTTTTTCCCAAGTTTGCAACTGCTGAAAGCAAATAAAATAATGATGAAGCTGATATAATGATGGAAATGTATATGTCGTATCATAAGATTTATCAATCTGGTTAATTTGTTTTTTTTATTTTCATTTTCTTGTTAGTTTTGTATATCATAACAAAAAAGAACGGAACAAATAAAATTCCAATTGTTACAGCAGCTATCATTCCAAAAAATACTCCTGTTCCTATGGCTTGTCGGCTGGCAGACCCCGGTCCTGTGGCAATAACCATAGGTAAAATGCCAAGGATAAAAGCCAGCGATGTCATTAAAATGGGGCGGAATCGTAATTTCGCGGCATTGAAAGTTGCTTTGAATATATTTTCACCTTTTTCAACTTCATCTTTGGCAAACTCAACAATTAGAATTGCATTTTTAGCAGCCAATCCCATCAACATCACAAGACCTATTTGGAAATAGGTGTCATTTTCCAAACCGCAGACGGCAATCCCAATATAAGCTCCTAATGCAGCTACTGGAAGTGATAGTAGTACAGCGATAGGAATACTCCAGCTTTCATACAAAGCTGCTAAAAATAAGAAAACGAAAATAAATACTAAAGCCAATATAATGCCGGTTTGTCCGCCGGCTTGTTTCTCTTGGTAAGAAAGACCACTCCATTCAATCCCGATATTATCAGGAAGATGCTCTCTGGCTATACGTTCAATCGTTTCCATTGCTTGCCCCGAACTGTATCCTTGAGCGGCAGATCCTCGGATGATAGAGGTATTGAACATGTTGAAACGCTTGATACTGCCGGGACCTGTCGTATAGTCTGTTGTCCCTAAAGAGGTTAATGGTATCATATCTCCATCTCCACTTCTGACAAAATAGAGACTGATGTTGTCTCGGTATTCACGATAAGGAGCTTCTGCCTGTATATACACTCTGTAAATACGGTTGAACATGTTGAAGTCGTTGACATACACCGAACCGGTATAGGCTTTCATCGTGGAAAAGACATCTGCCATTGGAACATCCAACATCTTTACTTTATCGCGGTCAACATCGAAATAAAGTTGGGGAATTTCTGCTTGCAAAGAAGAGGAAAGTCCATTTAATTCTTTACATTGTGATGCATAATACATTAATGTATCTGTTGCTTGGACGAGATTATCGTATGTTGCGTCACCTCTTGCTTCAAGTTGCATCTCAAAACCTCCCGACGTTCCCAATCCGGGAATAACTGGTGGAGTTGATAAGTAAAACTTGCATTCGGGATATTCTTTCAGCTCATTGCTAACCGAATTCATGATCTTATCGATTGTTGTATTGTCTCGCTCTTTCCATTCTTTTAGAATAACGGTTAGTTGGGCGCGTGCCTGATTGGTACCAACACGTGGACTTGTTCCTGTAACGTTTTGAACATATTCTACGGACGGGTCTTTCATTAAAAAATCAATGGCACGATTTGTTACCATGCGTGTACGCTCTAACGTTGTTCCTTCAGGGAGTTCAAGTTCTACAGTAAAATAACCTTGGTCTTCAGATGGTAAAAAACTTGTTGGAATCAAGCGATAACATAAAAAGATAAAAATAAGTATCATACAAAACCAGATGGTTACTCGCCTCGGATTTTTTATTACGTGTTTGATTCCAATTAAATATTTACTGTTACCAAAGCTCACCCATCGGTTTATGTATTGGAAGATTTTATTTTGAGGCTTGTTATGATTGATTGGTTTTAAAATGAGTGCGCACATTACCGGGCTTAATGTTAGGGCTACAATGGTAGAAAGTAGAACAGATACAGTAATCGTTATGCTGAATTGGCGATATAATTGTCCTGTAATTCCTGAAAGGAAACTAACAGGAACGAATACAGCACAGAGTACTAACGATGTAGCGATTAAGGCACTTGTAAGTCCGTCCATTGCTTTTTTTGTTGCATCGTAAGGAGATAAATGTTCTTCTTCCATGATTCGTTCTACATTCTCGACAACAACAATGGCATCGTCTACAACTAAACCAATAGCCAAGACCAATCCTAATAAAGTAAGAATGTTTAGTGAGAACCCGAATATCAACATAAATCCAAATGTTCCAATTAAAGAAATAGGCACAGCAACGAGTGGAATGATTGTAGCACGCCAGTTCTGGAGAAATAAGAAAACTACTACAATCACTAAGAACAATGCTTCAAATAGGGTTTTGTATACTTCATGAATAGATTCGGATATATAATCTGTCATATCGAAAGGTATTTCATACGATAAGCCTTCCGGGAAATTACGGCTAATATCTTTCATGGCAGATTTTACATTTTCGGCAACTTCCATTGCATTGGATCCGGGTAACATGTATATACCTAAGACAGCTGCGTTACCACCATTGATACCACTTTCTGTATTGTACGATTGGGCTTCCAATGAAACGCGGGCTACATCACGCAGGCGTATGAGTGATCCATCGGCATTGGCGCGAAGTACAATTTCTTCAAATTGTGCAGCATTTGACAGACGACCTTGTGCCGTAATAGGAATTGTAATATCCAATCCGTTTACAGGTTGTTGTCCCAATACGCCTGCTGCCGATTCTCGATTCTGGTCTTTTAGTGCATTTTGTACGTCTTGAACTGTCAGTCCGAAGTCCGCTAATCGGGCAGGGTCTACCCAAATTTGCATTGCATAATAACGGCTTCCGATGTTCGACACCCGTCCTACTCCCGGAATACGTCGTAAGAGATCGACTACATTAAGAGTAGCAAAGTTGCTTAAATATATTTCATCAAACTTTGGATCTGTAGATGTTAAGCAAATAGTCATTAATTGGCTGGCTGCCTGTTTCTCAATTTCAATACCGTTTTGAACGACTTCTGCAGGTAGACGCGATTCTGCTAATTTAATACGGTTTTGAATTTCTACGGCCGCTAAATCGGGGTTTGTTGAGATATCAAAAGTTACAGTTGCCGAAAATCCTCCGGAGTTTGAACTATTTGATTCCATGTATAACATTCCCGGTGTACCGTTCAATTCCTGTTCGATGGGAGTAGCTACGGCTTGTGATACAGTCAATGCACTTGCTCCCGGATAGGAAGCACTGATTTTTACGACCGGAGGTGTAATTTGCGGATATTGGTCGATAGGCAACATCGTCAGACCAATTATACCTATTATTACAATCAGTATAGAGATGACAGCAGAAAAAACCGGTCTGTCAATAAAAAAATTTACTTTCATGTTCCTTTTCTTAGAAGTTGATTGTTATTCCGCTTTTTCCTGTTTGCTTGT
Source organism: Candidatus Phocaeicola gallistercoris (assembly GCA_019116145.1). Lineage (GTDB taxonomy): Bacteria > Bacteroidota > Bacteroidia > Bacteroidales > Bacteroidaceae > Phocaeicola > Phocaeicola gallistercoris. The sequence goes on along the minus strand of DXCG01000004.1, from coordinate 8,787 downwards.
ACTTACTCGAACTTTCATGCCGGGAGTTAACTTGTGATAACCTTCGGTTACGATGTATTCCCCTTTTGAAACTCCCCGTTCTACTACAACATTATTCCCGAATTCCGGTCCGAGTTCTATGAAACGGCGTTCAACAGTTGAATCTCGTCGCATGATAAAAACATAAGCTCCTCCTTTTTCGATAATCAATGCTTTTTGGGGAACCACGGTTGCATTTTCACGGACATCCAGCAATGCTCGGACTTTTGTGAATTGTCCGGGCAATAACATTCGGTCGGGATTGGGCATTTCTGCACGGACGGAGAATGTTCCGGTTTTCGGATTGACTTGCGGATCGGCAAAATCTACGACTCCTTTATATGGATATACGCTATTGTCGGGAAGTGTAATATCGACAGTCGGTTGCCATGAGCGGGTTGAATCTTCTTGTCCGATAATGATGTTACGTTCTTTACTTTTCAAATAATCGAGGGCAGTCATCCCGAAATCGATAAGAACTGTATCGCTTTTTACAATTGTGGCAAGCAGAGATTTTCCATTACCTCCGACTAATGTCCCTAAATCGACATGGCGTTCGCTGATTTGTCCTGAGATAGGAGAACGAACAATGGTATAGCCCAACTCTTGTTCTGCTTGGTCTAAATCGGCTTGAGTCATACCTACACTTGCAACAGCTGTTTCATAAGCAGCCACGGCATTGTCTAATTCAACTTCACTGGCGGCTCTTTGCTCTACGAGCGGGCGGATTCTTTCCAAATCTCTTTGAGCTTTGCGAACTTGGGCTTCGTCTTTTTTTAATTGGGCACTGACCTTATCTACTTTTGCGCGATATTGGTCTTGATTGATGACGAAAAGAACTTGGTTACGTTTAACTTGTGTACCTTCATCGAATAGCATCTGTTCGAGGAAACCTTCTACTCTGGCACGTATTTCAACAAATTGTTGTGCCCGGATACGTCCGACATACTCGCCATAAATATTGACATTTTCTTGCTGTATTGTTGATATAGTTACAACCGGTGCTTCCGGTTCTGTTTTTTTCTCCCGCGTGAGAAACAAATAAATACAAACAATAACAATAATACCTACTACTCCATAAATGGTTTGTCTCTTTTTTACCTTTAATTCTTTTCTCGAAAAATATTTCATGTCTCCTGATTTAATTGATGCCGTTTGCTCCTTCTGCAAATGGCGTGCCAAAATTACAATATTATTTTAAATGTTGGAACTCAGTAGCATGTAGGCTTAAGATAAAATATGATAGTTGAAAGTTTATTTGCCTTTTTGGGGAATTTTTCTACATCGCGGTGGTCTTTTGGGAAAAAGATGCAGATGTTTTTTTAATTTCTCGTGTTGTTTTTTGTTTTTGTCAAGAGGAAAAGAAAATTTGCGCTGATAATTTTTATACCTTTGCGGCGCAAAAAAACAAAATGACAAAATGATTTTTGAAGAACATTTAGAGACAACAGTAAAGGCGCACGATCAGTTATTGCATCGTAGGGTCGACCTTTTGCTTCGTACCGGAAAACTTTTAGTGGAAAGTTTGGCTGATACCAATCGGATAATGCGAAACATGAAGCGTACTGCAGCCTATTTAGGTATTCCCGAAGAGAAGTTGCATATCAATGTTAGCTTTACGATGTTGATGGTTAATGTGAGTGATGGTAATTTTTCGTTTACCAAATTTCAACGGATAGACGGGCATGGTGTAAATATGACTGCTATTTCGGAAGTCAGTAAACTATCGTGGCGGGCTATTGAAAATGATTATACGTTAGATCAGTATGAAGAAGAATTGGAAAAAATCCGTACCAAGAAGCGTAATTATACCCCGCTTCAAGTAGCTATTGGTGCAGGTTTTGCTTGTGGCGGATTTTGTATTCAGTTCGGATGCGACTGGATGGCTTTTTTATATGCATCGATTGCTGCAATATTAGGTATGCGTGTTCGTCAGAAATGCAATGAGTCCGGTTTGAATCATTATATGGGTATTGCTATTTCGGCTTTTGTGGCAACAATGATTGCTTGGGCTTCTACATTCCTTCCTGAGGCGTGGACAAGCACACCATGGCATCCGTTACTTGCTTGTGCCTTGTTTATTGTTCCGGGTGTTCCTTTGATTAATTTTGTCGATGACATGCTCGACAATTATATACAAGTGGGAGTTGTTCGTGCTGTCAATACATTGTTAATGGTTTCTGCAATGGCTTTTGGTATTGCTTTCGCAGTAAAATTGTGTCATATCGATAATTTTTTCCCGACAATCAGTATGATCCCTCATCATTCTTATTGGGAGTACGCCCTTGCTGCAGCAATTTCGGCAATGGGATTCTCAATGATTTTCAATGTCCAGCGTCGTTTGCTATGGGTTGTTGCAATAGGAGGAATCCTTGCTGTCTGTACGCGTAATTTTGTAAACTTAGGTGCTTCAACAGATAATATAGGTCTTGATATGGGACTTGTAATAGGGTCTTTTACCGGTGCTGTATTAGTTAGTTTGATTGCAGTGAAAGCTGTTCACTGGTTTCATGTGCCTAATCATGTACTTACTATTCCTTCGGTTATCCCGATGATTCCGGGAGTATTGATGTATCGTATGTTGTTTGGTGTTATTAATATGAATGTCCAGACAATCGATGAGATAACCCCATTGATGAAAGCAATAGAAAGTGGTGTTAATTCTGGACTAGTTATTATGTGTATTTCATTGGGGGTAGCTATTCCCAATATATTTGGACGTAAGTTTATTGCCAGTTCGAAGAATAATCATTTGAAAGAATTGTTGGATGAACGTCATAAAAGAGGAAAATTTGTAGAATGGTAATGGCGTAATGTGCTAATCTTGACGGGGAAGCCATGATGAAAGGACGAAAGTTTTACAAAAAACATAAACTTTTGTCCTTTTATTTGTTTGTGTGAAGTGCATTACGTAAATTCGCTTTACGTTTTAAAAATCAAAAAAATAAAGAATTATGATTAGATTAAATGTATTTGTACAAGTAGCGGGCGATAATCGTGCAGCAGTGGTAGCTGCAGCGAAAGAATTGGTTGCCGCATCGTTGAAGGATAAAGGTTGTGTTGCTTACGATGTATTTGAAAGCTCAACCCGACCGGACGTGTTAATGATTTGTGAAACATGGCAAGATGACGCATCTTTGTCTGTTCATCAACAGGCACCTCACTTTACGACTTTAGTGCCTAAGATTGAAAGTATGGCTACCATGAAAATAGAGCGTTTCGAGTTTTAATCTTTGGAGCGTTTTTCCTAAATTGTGGTGAAAAAAGTGAAATTTCATTTTTCATTTAAAAAGAAAAATGTAACTTTGCACCGCGTTATAGGTAAGTAGTATAATAAGGTGTTGCCGAAATAACTCAGTTGGTAGAGTAACTCATTCGTAATGAGTAAGTCGCGGGTTCGAGTCCCGCTTTCGGCTCACAAAAAAACTCTCATGCTTTTCCTTTTTTGTGAAGGATAGACATGAGAGTTTTTTTGCCTTTATAGACTGTGTCTTGTATAAATGAGTTATTTTTCATGTTTTCTGGAGCATAGATAAATCGGACTAATTTTTTTGTGAGATGGCATATATAATATTCGTGCTGTTATTTAATAAGATTTGTTTTGAGGTTATGCGAAAAGACGATGAAGTTTTGTCGTATTTGTCATAAAGAATATCATAAAAAATAAAGACCAATGGAGAGAGAATGAATATCTTATCCATTGGTCTTTATTGTATGCTTAGAAGATCTTTAAAACTCGATTATTAAAGATTGCCGGGCAGGTAAAATAAGGTTTTGGTTAAATTCAACAACTTCACCTGTAGAAATAATTTTTCCTTTTTTACTTTCTTTTGTAAGTGCATTGTAATGGGTACACGGTAAAACTTGTTCTTTGTCAGTACTGTTTAAGACAATCATTTCTGTTTTACCGTCACTGGTACGAGCATACAAGTATATTCCTTGTTGGGGAATGTGATACTTTACAGTTTTGTTCTCTGACATTGTGTTAAGTTTTTTAGTTTTGCGGTGGCAAATATATGAATTACATTTTAAATATTGATGGGAAGATGTTGAGAAAAATGTATAATCATGGGGATTTTGTGATATGAATCAACTTTTTTTGATATTCATACATGAAAAGATCACTGCAATCAGATATGCTATTCAAAACACGTCTGATTGCAGTGACAGGTAAAAATCGATAGTAAATATAGATTAAACGAGGAAGCCTAATAATACACCTGCTGCTACGGCAGAGCCGATGACTCCGGCCACGTTTGGACCCATAGCGTGCATCAGCAGATAGTTGCTTGGGTCGTATTCAAGTCCAAGTATCTGAGATATGCGGGCAGAATCGGGTACAGCCGATACGCCGGCATTTCCGATGAGCGGATTAATCTTATTGTCTTTCTTCAAAACTAAGTTGAATATCTTCACGAAAATAACTCCTGAAGCAGTTGCTATTACAAATGATAAAGCTCCTAATCCAAATATCTTTAGCGAGTCGACTGTGAGGAATTCAGAAGCCTGTGTAGAAGCTCCTACTGTTAGTCCTAATAAAATGGTGATGGTATCGATTAGCGGACCACGCGCGGTTTCTGCCAAACGGCGGGTTACGCCGCTTTCTTTTAACAAATTACCGAAGAACAGCATACCCAGCAAAGGAAGTCCTGATGGCACTAAGAAACAGGTTAGTAGTAAACCTACAATAGGGAACAATACCTTTTCTGTGTGCGATACGGCACGCGGGGCTTTCATGTGGATGACACGTTCTTTTTTTGTTGTAAGTAAACGCATGATAGGTGGCTGGATTACCGGAACCAATGCCATATAAGAATATGCGGAAACAGCAATGGCTCCCATTAAGTTTGGTGCCAATTTCGATGAAAGGAAGATTGCAGTCGGACCATCTGCTCCTCCAATAATACCAATTGATGCAGCTTGCATCGGATCAAATCCCCATTCTAAGGCAAGCATGTAGGCACCGAAGATACCGAATTGCGCTGCCGCTCCAATCAACATCAACTTCGGATTGGAAATCAATGCCGAGAAATCGGTCATAGCTCCAATGCCGAGGAAGATCAGCGGCGGGTACCAACCGGAAGTAACTCCTTGGTAAAGAATGTTTAGTACTGAGCCCTGCTCGTAAATACCTACTTGCAGCCCGGCTTCCATATTGAAAGGAATATTCCCAATGAGCATACCGAATCCGATTGGAATCAGCAACATTGGTTCAAATTCCTTTGCCACAGCAAGATAAATGAAGAATATACCGACAGCTATCATGATGAAATGCTGGTAAGTTGCATTGTAGAAGCCGGTATAAGTCCAGAAATCTGCTAAGTTATTCTGTAAGAAATTAATAAATTCGCCCATAGTTATTCGATAATTATTAGGTCTGTACCCTCAAGAATAGATTCTCCTTTGCTTACATTAATGGCGGTAACCTTTCCGTCACGGTCTGATTTGATGTCGTTTTCCATTTTCATGGCTTCCAATATCAATAGGGTTTGACCACGTTTCACGGTATCACCTTCTTTTACTTTTATATCGAGAATAACTCCGGGAAGCGGAGATTTTATACCCGATTTACCTTGCGATATGGTAGGGCGTGTTACGGCAGGAGGAGGAGCTGCCGGTGTAGTTGAGGCTGTACGGATTACCGGTTTGATTTTGGGACTTACATGCTTTTCTAATTCCACGGTATAGGGGGTTCCGTTAACTTCTACACGTACATTGTTATTATCTATATCTCCTACGGTAACCTTGTACAGGTTGCCATTGATTTTATATTTATATTCTTTCATGGTTATTCATTCGTTAGAGGGTTATTTCTTATGAGGATTTTCGCGCAAAGTGTAAATTTTCGAACTCCATGGTGAGTAACTTCTTTTTACCCGACTGATGGTTAGAATGGTTTCTTCTACATCGTGATCGCTTCCTTGGACTTCATGCAGTGCCATGGCAATAGCAGCAATTACATCTCCCGGAGCTTGTCCTAATCCTCGTTCTTTGGCTTCTTGTTTGTCTGTAATGTTGTGTGCTTTCATTGCATTGCGTTGGCGAAGTTTGACTGCAATCTTCCCTACACATCTGAAGCAGATATAAAGAAGGATAAGTCCGGTAAATACAACACACATTGCCGTAATAGTCATACCAAATCCTGCTGAGTCGTGTTGCTCAAACTTTTCCATCTTTGGATTTCCTTCCAGCGTTTTGTTATTTGTACTTGGAGTTACATATTTAGTTTCGCTATCGTCTTTTACTTCCCATTCATCCGATCCGTCGCTGACCCGTGCATACGATTGATCTGTTTTGAGAATGCCGGCAGGAACAACAATTTCATCCAAAAGTTTTCGTCCAGAATCATATAAACCAACCCAATTGTCGCTTGTTTTACTCAGTACAAAATTTGTATGGAATGTACCTCGGCGCGGTGCTCCGTCTGCCCAAAACAGTGCATGCTGACGCGGGCTTATGGATGTCAGCACGTCTCCTTTTGGAATGAAATAGGAGATTGTATCTCCCGGTTTACTACTGACTTTCAGATAGCATCCTGCCAAGTTAACACTGTTATATGACGTATTGAATATTTCTACCCATCCGCTGTGCATACCGTAATCATCTTCGAAATTGTTTTGGTTGTCTATTAATATTTCATTAATGACAATTTTACTTCCGGTATCAGGTGAAGTGCATGAACAGAATGCGCCTGTAATTGCAGATGCGAAAAATATTCCGATTAGATATCTTTTTATCATAAATAATTGAATTTTAAAGATTAATGTTACAAAGGAATATTTCCGTGTTTCTTTGCTGGATTTGTTTGTTTTTTCGTTTGTAATTGTTGTAAAGCGCGGATGATACGGAATCGGGTGTTGCGTGGTTCAATTACATCATCTATGTAACCATATTTCGCTGCATTATATGGATTGGCGAACAGTTTGGTGTATTCAGCTTCTTTTTCTGCCATGAATGTTTTCGGATCTGTAGCTTCTTTTGCTTCCTTTGCGTAAAGAACTTCTACAGCTCCTGCTCCACCCATTACTGCAATTTCTGCTGTAGGCCATGCGTAATTCATATCACCGCGTAATTGTTTACAGCTCATTACGATGTGTGAACCTCCATACGATTTTCGTAAAGTGACAGTAACTTTAGGAACAGTTGCCTCGCCGTATGCGTAAAGCAATTTAGCTCCGTGTAAGATGACGGCATTGTATTCCTGACCTGTTCCGGGAAGGAAGCCCGGTACATCTACTAAAGATACAATAGGAATGTTGAAAGCATCGCAGAAGCGAACAAAACGTGCTGCTTTGCGTGAAGAATTGCAGTCGAGTACACCTGCAAGGAATTTAGGTTGATTGGCAACGATACCTACCGATTGGCCATTAAAGCGGGCAAAACCAATGATGATATTTTTTGCGAAATCACGTTGTATTTCGAGGAACTCACCATTGTCTACAATCGCACCGATTACTTCATACATATCGTAAGGTTTGTTCGGGCTATCGGGGATGATTTCATTTAAAGAGTCTTCCAATCGGTCGATAGGATCTGTACAATCAATATAAGGAGGTTCTTCCAAATTATTTTGAGGTATGTAGCTTAGTAATTTACGGATAAGTGCCAAACCTTCTTCTTCTGTTGCTGCAGTAAAGTGTGTTACTCCCGAGCGGGTTGAGTGTACACTTGCGCCTCCAAGGTTTTCTTGTGTGACATCTTCTCCTGTAACTGTTTTTACAACCTTTGGACCTGTAAGGAACATATAGGAAGTCCCTTCCATCATTAAGGTGAAATCTGTCAGTGCAGGCGAGTAAACAGCCCCTCCTGCACAGGGTCCGAAGATTCCGGATATTTGTGGAATTACACCCGAAGCCAAAATATTTCGCTGGAAGATTTCAGCATATCCGGCTAAAGCATTAATACCTTCTTGGATACGTGCGCCACCAGAATCGTTCAGTCCTATAACAGGGGCTCCCATTTTCATTGCCATATCCATTATCTTGCATATTTTTTGTGACATGGTTTCCGATAAAGACCCTGCAGATACTGTAAAATCTTGGGCAAAGACATATACCAACCTTCCTTCGATGGTTCCGTATCCGGTTACAACGCCATCGCCTAAATATTGCTTTTTTTCCATTCCGAAGTTGGTGCAACGATGTTTTACAAACATGTCCATTTCTTCGAAACTACCTTCATCGAGCAACATTGATATGCGTTCGCGAGCTGTATATTTGCCTTTTGCATGTTGTTTTTCAATGGCTTTCTCACCGCCTCCCAAACGAGCTTGGGCACGCAGTTCGATTAATTCTTTTACTTTTTCAAGTTGGTTACTCATGGTATTTAATTTTGATTGTTATTTTTCGCATAATTCAGTCAATACTCCCATTGTTGATTTCGGATGCAGGAAAGCTATTTGTAAGTTTTCTGCTCCTTTGCGTGGTGCCTTGTCTATCAAACGGATACCTTCCTGTTCGGCTTGTGCCAAGGCATTGGCAACACCGTCTTCTATGGCAAATGCAACATGATGTACACCCATACCTCGTTTTTCTATGAATTTTGCGATAGTACTATCTTCGCTGGTTGGTTCTAATAATTCAATTTTTGTTTCCCCACATTTAAGGAAAGCTGTTTTTACTTTCTGATCTTCTACAGTTTCTATATTGTAACAAGTCAGTCCGAGTACTTTTTCGTAATATGGAAGGGCTTCTTCCATGCTATTAACAGCGATGCCCAAATGTTCGATGTGAGAGATTTTCATAAATGTTGTTTTTATAGATATTAAAC
>DXCG01000048.1 GCA_019116145.1 Candidatus Phocaeicola gallistercoris | reverse complement strand
ATATATATGCTCCTTTTTCCAACAAAATGATTTCTGCTTGCTCTGTATTCCTACGAATACGGGCTGCTGCTGTAGCTCCTCCTGCAACACCTCCTACAATAACTATTTTCATACAAATGAGTTTATAATATTTGCTTTATAAATTTTCCAATGGAAACTATTGCAAATAAACAAATAAACACAATATAAAATATATTTCTCTGAAGAAATTTCATTCCGATTAACCATTATTAAGACATTGAATATACATACCTATTAAACATCCAATGATAAATTCACCTATAATATGGTTATTCTCTTTACAAAAACGCCATGCCCATTGCCAATAAACATGCTATCATTTTCTTGAAAATACCAGCAGAAAAACATTAAAATGTCTGCAGAAATTTAAGTTCAAATCCCCTTTTCATCCCGCAAAGGAGTATCACATTTTATAATCGCCCCAACTATCTATTCAGCAATATACCAAACAATAACATGCAATAAGCCAAACGCTAAAACCAAACTCCAGAGATTTTTCGACCACAAATCGGACAATTTCCTAAAAAGCCATTTAATGTAACTTGATAACCTTCACGCTTAATTAACAACACACCACAATGCGGACAATATGTATTCTCTATGTCTGGCAAACAAGTATTGCCTATATAAACAAAATGCATTCCCTCTTCCATAGCTATCTTACGAGCAGAAAGCAATACAGACAAGGACGTGGGTTCTATTTGCTGCAGCCGATATCGAGGAAAAAAACGGCTGATATGTAATGGATTTTCCGCGAATCCATTCGCTACTAACCATTGACACATCATACGGAATCCATTCTTTTCATCATTAACCGTAGGTATAAGCAAATTGGTTATTTCAAGCCAAATTCCTGCATCGCGAAGTTGTTTCAATGTATTCAATACAGGCTGCAAATGTACGTGGCTTATCTTTTTATAAAGCACATCGGAAAAAGATTTTAAATCGATATTGGCTGCATCAATAAAAGGTAACAAGTCGCATAAAGGTTTCTCTTTGACATACCCCGCCGTCACCAATATATTTTTCAAACCAGCCGCGTGGGTTTCTGAAGCACAATCGCGTACATATTCCAAATAGGTAAGAGGCTCTGTATAAGTATAAGCCACAACTTTACAATGATGCGCCTTTGCCAGCCGGACACAATCGCCTGGAAGCAATAACTGATAAGGAACATCCAAAGGAGAGACCTGTGAAATCGTCCAATTCTGACAATTCAAACAAGACAAATTACAACCTGCAGCAGCTAAAGAAAGGCATCGTTCTCCCATCAGGAAATGAAACAAAGGCTTCTTCTCTATCGGGTCTACATTTAAAGCACAGACCTTTCCATAGGCTAAACTGTAAAGATGCCCTTTCTGGTTAATACGGTTTTTACAAAACCCCGATTTCCCTTCTGCCAAACGACATTCATGTGGACAGAGATTGCACACAACGACTCCATCCGATTGGGAAGTATAATACTCGGCTTCTTTCAATGGCTGGAATTGATTTTCTTCCATAATAAAATCTTTCCCATTGGACTTCCCACATTCATTAACAAAAGACTCACCCAATTTTTAACGCTTTATTATTTTTGCTCACCAAATACCACAGCTTCATACACATACAAGTCTGCATCTTTCCATCCAGTCCACGATAATCCAGCCTTATCGCGTGCACAATGTCCCAAGAATTCTTCTTTCGACCATCCGGTCTCTTCTGCCACCTGTGGCAAGAATGTACCACTATGTTCACCTTTTCTTATATAAATACCATGTCTCCCTAACTGTAAATCATCGATAGAATGGATTTGCCTTAATGGAGACAATACCGAAATTTCAATATCTATCCGGCCCATCTCTTTCGCTGTTACCGGACGAAAGCGCGGATCATCAAAAGCAGCCGCACGAGCCATATTGGAAACCACTTTATAAAGAGGATGAAATCCTACTAAATTACCAATACATCCACGTAATTTCCCATCTACATGAAGCGTGACAAATGCGCCACAATGCCTTTGCAAGGCTAAGGTCGCCTTCGTGGAATCGTAAGGTTCGTCATCCTTGCCCGCAAGAAGATTCTCTATACTTTTGCGGGCTATCTGCAACAATTGTTTTTTTTCATTTTCCGTCAAACGGAATGCCTCTTCCATATTTTCTTCTTTTCTCAACGGGTTCCTTACAACTGAAAAAGCATGATATCCAACCACACGGTCTCGGTCGCCATATCTTGTATCGCCCGAATTACAATAACCTATGTGACGAACCTGCAAATCTTTCTGCTGTTCCAACATAGATAAGAGCACAGCTATCGGACCTTGCCCGCAAGCACTGGTCACCAACCCGGGAACATCGGTACTCGAATTAACAGCTAAAGCATGAATAAAAGCCTGAAGAGAACTTTTCCGAATGGCATTCCCTGTCATCTTGTCTACTTTATTAGCATCTTCATAAGAAGGGTAATGAGAAAAATCGCTACTGATAACAAACAAATTTTCTGATGTAAAATAAGGTTGTAATGCCCGGGCAATGCTTTTCAACTTCGCCAAATCAACAGTACCGACTATAATAGGAACAATAGATGGAAGTGTATTCAAATGCAGCTGAAGCAAAGGAAGCTGTACTTCAAGACAATGTTCTTTTACATGTGCTTCCGGCACATAGGTAAAAACACTATCTTTTTTTATCAAGACATCACACATTTCCTTATCGACCGGAACCATGCCCAATGGAGTCATATAAGCATTACACTGATTATTAACCGATGCACCATCAAATGCGACATGATGGCTAGGTCCCAACAAAAAAATTCGTTTATATGCTGCATCCGGTCGAATGCATGCAAAAGCTTTCGCTGCGATACGTCCTGAAAAAACATAACCAGCATGAGGTACAATAACCGCTTGTACTTCATCTTCTTTTTTCATAGACGATTCTTTCTCGTAGAAAGACTCAACCATTGCACGCAATGTATCGGCATCGCCCGGATAAAAAGTTCCGGCAACTGCAGATGGACGTACCTTTACTTCCTCCGAAGAACATGCATTCACTACACCTTGAATCATAATCATTGATATTAATAACAGATAATACTTCTTTTTCTGCATGACATTATCAACTTATGGTAAGTCGATGGTAAATATAACAAAAAATCATACAATAATTAAACAAACAACTAAAAATATCCCCTGTATATGACAAACAACACCGTCCCTATTTCACACATTTTTATGACCTACTTTATATACAATCTAAAATAAGACATAACAGCCGACTATTTAAAACCATTTTCGCAAACGCAAAGGAAAAGCTATATTTTATCAAACGCCACAATTACAGCTAATATTCGGACTGATTCCGGTTCCGAAAGATGAAGAAATCTAAAAGAAAACATAACGATAAAAAATAAAAAGAAAAAGAGATTTTATCATAACACTGAGCAGAAAAACACAGCCGTGTATGGTTCTGGATTTCTTCAATACCTCTCCGATAACGACTATAAAGTAGAAGTTCGCCCATATATGACAAAAACAATTTCAATATTCATTTGGCAATAACTACGAACAGGCTATCTCTATGAAAAAGAAGAGTTAAGATAAGGAAAAATAAAATCAGGACAAAAAAGCTCTTGCATCGTAAGTTTTCTTATACGGAGTTTGAACAAATGACAGGCTAAAAGCCTTTTTATCTGACAATTAGGCAATTTTAATGACAAAGATTCCACATTTGTTTCCTTGCATATTTGTTATTGTTTAAAATGAATAGGAGTTTGATTAAAATAACTTTCATAAGTTTAAAAGGCAATGAATGGTACACAACGGCATAGAGTTTGCGAATAATCAAGTGAAACCTAAAGCTGAAAAGCTGAGGGATTCAAATAAAATTTGATAACAACTTTAAAAGATAGGAGATTTAATTATGACACCGAGTAGAAGAAATTACAATCAAGAATGGTTACCGAGCATTTTCAATGACTTTTTCGATAACGACTGGATGGTTAGAACAAATACAACAGCCCCTGCTATCAACGTAATAGAAAGCGATAACGACTACAAAGTAGAAGTAGCCGCTCCGGGTATGACAAAAGACGATTTTAACATCCATTTGAGCGAAGACAACGAATTGGTTATCTCCATGGAAAAGAAATCCGAAAATAAAGAAGAAGACAAACAAAACAAGAAGTACTTGCGTCGCGAGTTTTCTTATGCAAAATTCGAACAGTCGTTAGTTCTTCCCGATGATGTGGAAAAAGACAGAATCAGTGCCAATGTCACCAATGGTGTTTTGACGATTGATTTGCCGAAACGCACTCCTGAAGAAAAAGCAAAAATCAATAAAGTCATTGAAATTCATTAATACCAATAATTGGGAAACAGCCGGATCATTTTGATAGAACCGGCTGTTTTTTTATGCCTATACTTTAATTTAAATAAAAAATCGCTGCCACATCAAAGATGAATATCTATATTTGCATTACCCATCAAACACAACCAATCATTTAGGTATATGGCTAAAAATAACCTTTTAACGGAACAATTAAACTACAGTGGAAAAAGCAATACTCCCACTCATTTACATCTTTATACCTACAACGCAACGGATGTTGAGAAACATTATGGATATACCATCAATGACATACGACCGTCTTTTCGCGAGAATGCAATCAATTGGGTTCAAATCCATGGTTTGGAAAACACAAAAACGGTACAAGAGATATGCGAACAGTTCGGCATAGATTTTCTTACCATACAAGACATTTTAAACCCTCATCACCTGACAAAAATAGAAGAACACGACACGTACAATGTCATTATTTTAAAATTGCTATACCCTTTAAATGACAATTCATACATACCACAACAGCTGTGTATTATTCAAGGTGAAAAATTTTTATTAAGTTTTACGGAAAACGATACCAATTTCTTCGATGAAATATACACGGCTATTCAAAGTAATGTTCTGAAAATTCGTAACCGATCATCCGATTTCCTTTTAAGTGTAATTTTAAACAGCGTGATGACCAGCTTTATGTCTATTATTTCCGAAATAGAAGACCAATTAGAAGACTTAGAAGAAAGATTGCTTTCTCCCGATTTGGACAATCCGATTATCGAAGATTTACATGTTTACCGACGCAACTATCGACTGATAAAAAAATGCATCCTTCCTTTAAAGGAACAATTCAACAAACTATTACATGCAGAAAACAATAAATTAATTCATAAAATCAATCATCCGTTTTTCAGCGATGTAAATGATCACTTACAATCCGTCCTACAAACATTGGAAGGCTGTCATGACATGCTCGGCTCATTAACCGACATGATTCTTTCAAGCAACGACCGTTACATGAACAGTATCATGAAACGCCTGACCATTGTCTCCACAATTTTCATTCCTCTGACCTTTCTTGCAGGTATATGGGGTATGAATTTTCACATAATGCCCGAATTAGAATGGAAATACGGATACTTATATGCTTGGGGATTGATGATTGTAGTAGCCATAGGCATCTACTATTATTTCCGACATAAAAAATGGTATTAAATATGAACAAACAAGAACTTTACAACCAAGTCATAGCTTATTTTCAAGAAACGAGACCTATTGCAGAAACCGAATTAACATATAAAGACCCATTCCAACTATTGATAGCTGTTATCTTGAGTGCGCAATGTACAGATAAACGGGTCAATATGATTACGCCCCGGCTATTTCAGGATTTTCCCACTCCTGAGGCTATGGCAGCATCTACACCGGATGTTGTCTACGAATACATCCGTAGTGTCAGTTACCCCAACAACAAAGCCAAACATTTAGTAAAGATGGCACAAATGCTGGTCTCCGATTTTCACAGTCAGGTACCCGATTCGCTGGAAGATTTAATGAAATTGCCCGGAGTAGGTAGAAAAACAGCCAACGTCATTCAAAGTGTCGTATTCCACAAGGCTACAATGGCTGTCGATACGCACGTGTTTCGAGTAAGCCACCGCATTGGATTAGTTCCTTCAAGCTGTACCACACCTCTTGCAACAGAAAAGCATCTTGTGAAAAACTTACCACAATCACTTATAGGGAAAGCTCATCACTGGCTCATTTTACATGGTCGATATATTTGCACCGCCCGAAAGCCTAAATGCAACGAATGCGGACTAAACGGCATTTGTAAAGAATCGCTTAAAATCATACATTGATAAAAGCCCTTATTTCCTTTCAGAAATAAGGGCTTTACACGTAAGAAGAAATTTTAAAAAGTCTACTTGTTTTTTAAAAACTTCTTGAGATTTTCTAAAAACAACATCTCTTTTTTACCTTAAACTATATATGTATATATCATTCTTGAGATAAGTCGACAGCATAATAACCTTGTTTTCCCGAAGGATAAACACCAGTCATAAACAACACCTGATCGGGAGATTGTGAAGCCGTCTTCATGGCATTTTCCAAATCTTGTACAGAATGCATTTGCTTTCCGTTTGCCTTCAGGATAATAAATCCCTTACGAATACCGCTATCTGCTATTCGACCATCTTCAATCGCTGTAACCTGCAATCCATATCCCAAGTTCAGTTGTTCCTTCAAATCATCTGAAACTTCACGAAATGCAGCACCCAACAATTCCATATCAGCATTCTTTACGACCTTGGTTGTTCCTTGTGTATTTTTCAACGTTATAGTAAAGTTCTTCTCTTTCTTATCACGCCATACTGTTACCGACACTTTATCGCCCGGACGATATTTAACCAATAACCCTTGTAATTCGGCCATGGTTTTTACATCCTTACCACCTAATTTAAGTATGACATCGTTCTTTTGCAAAACATTATACGAAGAACCTCCTTCTAAGACATTTACCACCTGTACACCTTCGTTAACACCCAATTCTTTCTGTTCTTTACGTATTTCATCCGGATATACTTCTTTTCCCATGTCACGCCCTTCAATACCCAATACAGCACGCTGAACAGTACCATATTTCTTCAAATCGGTAACAACTTTTGTCATAATGCTGGTAGGAATTGCAAATCCGTAACCGGAATATGTGCCCGTAGGAGAATATAGCATGGCATTGATACCTACTAATTCACCTTTTACATTAACCAAGGCACCACCACTGTTACCCCGGTTAATAGCTGCATCTGTCTGGATAAACGATTCTACAGTATTGGCACCGAGCCCACGAGCTTTAGCACTGACAATGCCGGCAGTCACCGTAGAACCTAAATTAAACGGGTTTCCTACAGCCAATACCCATTCTCCTACTTTCAATGCTTCCGAATCGCCTATTGGAATAGCAGGGAAATCATCACCTTCAATTTTGACCAATGCCAAATCGGTTGTAGGATCTGTTCCTATCACACGCCCTTTCAATTCGCGCCCGTCATGCAACTTTACTGATATTTCATCAGCATCTTCTACTACATGATTATTGGTAACGATATAACCATCTTTCGAAATAATGACCCCCGAACCAAACCCACGTTCTTCCGGTGTTTCTACTTGACGTTCTCTTCCACGGGGATTCCCAAAAAAGAAGTCAAAAAAATCCGGTTGCACTTGTACCGTTTGGACTCTACTTCTTTGAATAGCCATAATGTGAACAACCGAATTTACTGTTGTTTCGGCCGCAGTTGTCAAATCAACCGGTTGCACACTCGATGAGCTTAACCCTGCGTAGGTAGGGCTTATCGTTTTAAATGTTTCATTGAAAGTCGCTTCTTTGCCTTCACCGGGTCTAAGAAAAGTATATGTCGTAACTCCTGCAACAACAGCACTCACCGCAATCACAGCGACCATCCCCAAAGCAATTTTAATTGTCTTTTTCATATCTTTCTTTGTTTAAATTGTTAATTTCGACATTTGTTTAACATTTCATTTGCTAAAGTAGAACAAAAATCATACGATTGTATACCCAGCAAGTGCTTTTTTCTCTCTTTTAACACAGTTACAACCGGCATTAACCGCCATTAACGCCAAGGACTGACAAATTAGCATTCATTATCAACACTTGTTGTTCGGGACTACATATTTTTGGCAAGAATGACAAAATATCCCGTTAAATATGTAACTTTGCAAAACAAAAACAGTCAGTTGGCTTGTCGCTTGTATTAATTAATATAAGAGGAAAGTCCGGGCAACGCAGAGCATCCTACTTCCTAACAGAAAGCTGTTCGCGAGGATAGAGCAATGCAGAAGAAAATAACCGCCTTTTCTTACCGAAAAGGTAAGGGTGAGAAGGTAGGGTAAGAGCCTACCAGCCGTATAGTGATATGCGGGCTGTGCATCTTAGGAGTTGTAAGGTCATGTAAACCGGCATAAATGAGGGTTGCTCGCCCCACGTCGGAGGGTAGACCGCTAAAGCCTTTTGGTGACAAAAGGCGTAGATAAATGACAGGCGCTTTATAATATTATGTTATAAAGAACAGAACCCGGCTTATAGACTGACTGTTTTTTTACTTAAAATTTAGCAAGGATGAAAAAAAACAGCTTTACAAACTGGATACGCTTTTTCACCAATGACATATGGAATATAGCCGATAACAACTTACATCCGGTTTGTAAGTGTTTATTAACTTGTGCAAGAGTATCGATTCTATCTTGCCAGCAATTCATAAACGACCGCATTTCTGTACGGGCATCTGCTTTAACCTACAGTTCGTTACTTTCACTAATACCTATTCTGGCGATTCTTTTTGCCATAGCACGTGGTTTTGGTTTCGACAATCTTATGGAATTACAGTTGCGACATGGTATTGCGAGCCAGCAAAGCGAACTTATTTTATCATGGATTAATTCATATTTAAAACATGCGCAAAGCGGAATCTTTATCGGAGTTGGTCTATTAATGTTGCTTTGGACTATTTTAAATCTTACCGACAACATAGAAAAAAGTTTTAATACGATTTGGCAGGTGAAACGACCTCGAACTCTTTTTCGAAAAATCACCGACTATTTTTCTATGTTTTTACTACTTCCTATATTGATAGTCATCTCAAGCGGTTTAACTATTTTCATCACCACTTACGTTAAAAATTTAGAGATTTTCAAAGTCCTGACACCTATTGTACAATTTATTATACACATGACTCCATACGTCTTTACATGGATTATGTTTATAGCTCTTTACATTTTCATGCCCAATACAAAGGTGCGTTTCAAATACACGATCATTCCGGGAATTCTTGCCGGGACTACTTTTCAAATATTCCAGTTTATTTATGTAAACAGCCAAATATGGGTTTCCAGCTACAATGCGATCTATGGAAGTTTTGCTGCAATCCCTATGTTTTTGTTGTGGGCACAAATATCGTGGACAATCTGTTTGTTTGGCGCCGAACTCTGTTATATAAGCCAGAATCTTTCATCGCTGAGCTTTGGAAAAGAAAATGCCAATATGAGCCGGCGCTATCACGACTTTTTGTGCGTCATTATCCTATCCTCTATTTGCAAACGCTTTGAAGAAGAGAAAAATCCATATAGTGCAACAGAGTTAAGCAGGACTCACAAAATCCCTATCCGATTGACAAAAAACATTTTATACGAATTGCAAGATACTCACTTGATTTTCGAAACTATAAGTGATAATAAAAATGAAGAGGTGTACTATTTACCGGGCATTGATATCAATAAACTCACAGTGGGCATGCTATTGGAAAAGTTGGATACTGTAGGAAGTGAAAGTTTCAATCTCGATCATAATTTATATTCTTCAGCATGGGACACACTGATAAATATTCGTAAAACATATATTTATCGGAACAATCAAATATTATTAAAAGATTTATAGTATATATTTC
>DXCG01000047.1 GCA_019116145.1 Candidatus Phocaeicola gallistercoris | reverse complement strand
ACACGAACGATAGCAAGTACTCCACAACGCGTATGAAGCCACTTTTCAATTGGTTCTGTAGCCGTGCCGACTACTGAACTTCCATAAGATAAAGAATGCCATATTTCTCACCTTTCAAGCAAGCACATATCAAAGACCACATCTTCTGATAAACCTTTCCACGCATCCGGATACGCGAAAGCATTCAGCAAAAGCCAAAAGTGTGAATAGTCAAACCTATTTACGGAGCAAATGTAAGCATTCTGTCGAATACAACAATCAACTACAATAGGATAATTTCTGTATTTTTGCTTTTTTTAACTATAGAAGTCGTAACATTTATTATCGCATTGCAAATTGCATTTCACAAACCTTGCTCCCCAACCAAATATTACCTTTCATCTTATACATTTGCATCCAAGAAATGTTCTGCAAAATCTTTCGAGACTGAATTTTCCAAGCTTTTACAAACCTCAGCACTAAAACTCATACCACATCCGACAATTGCATCCCATTCTTTTTCGCCTAAAGCAGGCAGATCACTACGACGGACATTATACTTCAGCAGCCCATAAACAATACCTGCATTGAAATTATCTCCGGCACCTACAGTGCTGACAACTTTTATAGGTTTCACTGCATAATGTTTATACTCCTTATTATAATATAGCACAACATCCGCATCGGCAGAAGTGCAGATAAAATTTTTACAATAATAGCTTACATGGTCCCGATAAACTTTATCCGCATCATTGGTTCCAAACATGTTTTGGAAATCTTCTGTCGATCCTCTTACGATATCGGCATACTCATAATTTTCAAGAATAGAAGGCATCAATTTTATTGCCTCACTTTTATGCGTACTTCGAAAATTCACATCATAATATACAATCGCTCCTGCTTGGGATGCCGCGTCGAGAAGTTCCTTCACCTTATCGCGCAAAACAGGATTGACCGCAAAGTATGACCCTATCATAATAATATCGTCGGCAGTAATTTTAGGAAAAACAACATCCAGACGTTGATTAGGATAGTTTTTATAGAACAGATATTCAGCATCATTCCGCTCGTTCAAAAAAGCCAACGAAACCGGTGATTTTCCCTCAGGAAATACATTTACATAATCGGTTGAGATTCCACTGTCGCGCATGTTGGCAAGAATCATTTCACCAACCCGGTCGTTTCCTGTTTCACTGATAAACAAAACATCAATGCCCATTCTTGACAAAGAAATCATTGCATTATACACAGAACCTCCCGGAACAGCAGCCTGCGGTTTTCCTGAACGGAATAAAATATCGAGAATGGTTTCTCCTATACCTATAACCCTTCTCATCGACTATTTACTTAATTCGCGTGAACGTTCTCCCAAGTAACCACCATGATGACGTTTGCTATAGTCTTCAATCGTAAAGCCTGTCTTTTTCATCGCCTCCACCACTAAGATATCGCCTATCACTGTCATAACCGTAGTAGAAGTTGTCGGAGTCATTCCCAACGGGCAAACTTCATCGGGATGACCTGTTGCAAGACAGATATCGGCTGTTTGTGCCAGCGGGCTGTCCGGGTTCCCGGTAATAACAATTTTCTTTAAATTTGAATTTAACTTATATGCCAAATCCGTAAGTTCGACAATCTCGCGTGTCTTCCCCGAATTTGATATCAACAACAACAAATCGTGTTCCTGTAAAATACCCAAATCCCCATGTTGAGCTTCGCTCGGATGAAGAAAAACAGCCGGAGTCCCGGTAGAACAAAATGTAGTTGCAATATTCATCGCTATCTGACCAGCCTTACCCATCCCGCTTGTCACGAGTTTCCCTTTTTTCCGGTGTACTTGTTCCACAATCAAATCTACAGCTTTTTCATAAGCATCTGTTATCGGTATATTCAATACAGCTTGCGCTTCCCGCTGCAACAAATCATAGATAGAAGCATTCATATCATAAAAACAAATTAATATTCTTTTTAACTTAATAAGTCACATTCTTTTTGCAAACAATTATTCAAGCATCAAAACCAGTTCATCGAACGAATTTGCCACTTGAAGATATTGCGCCAACGGACGACGGGTGAAATGTTTTGCCTCCAATTCATTAAGGAATGAAAGCAATCCGTTCCAAAAACCATCTATATTATAAAGAATCACCTTCTTCCCGTGGTATCCGATTGTAGCAGCCGCCACTACATGAAAAATTTCATCCAATGTGCCTACACCTCCGGGCAATGCCACCATGACATCCGCTTCCTGTTCCATCATATCTTTCCTGTCGCTCAGATTAACAGAACGAAAAGTCACATCCAAAAAATCGCTTACGGCACCATGTTCCTCTAATTTAGTAGGGACAATACCCATTACCTTTGCTCCATATTCTTTTGCGGTACGAGCCACCGTATCCATTAGTCCCAAATTGGCACCTCCATAAATCAACCACTTGTTTTTTCTGCCTATCCACGCACCCAATTCTCGTGCTTTTTCTTCATAAACCGAAGCAATCGAATCGGATGCAGAACAGAAAATTGCTATCTTATTTGCCATTGCCGTCCTTTTTTCATGCAAATATCTACATTTTTTAAAGAAAGACAATGAGTATTATTGTATTTTTGCAGCAAAATTTGTCTAAACAAGCAAACTCATGCCGTATAATACCTTTACACTACCTAATGGTTTACGTATTATTCATGCCCCTTCCCTTACGAATGTTGTTTATTGCGGATATGCCATCAATGCAGGGACACGCGATGAACACCCCGAAGAACAAGGGATGGCGCACTTCGTTGAGCATCTCATTTTCAAAGGAACTCACAAACGAAAAGCGTGGCATATTTTAAACCGCATGGAAAATGTAGGCGGAGATTTGAATGCTTATACTAACAAGGAAGAAACGGTAGTGTACAGTGCTTTTTTAAAAGAACACTTTACCCGCGCTACAGAATTGCTTACCGATATTGTATTCGACAGCATCTTTCCTCAACATGAAATAAAAAAAGAAGTAGAGGTCATTATCGATGAGATACAAAGCTATAACGACAGCCCTGCAGAATTGATTTACGATGACTTTGAAGAATTGATTTTCCCAAATCATCCGTTAGGGAAAAACATCCTCGGAAATCCGGAAAAGCTCCGCAGCTTTGACAGCAAAGATGCTCTTCTTTTCGTAAAACGTCATTACAAACCGACCAACATGATTTTCTTCGTACATGGCAATCTCGAATTCCGCCGTATTGTGCGTACCATAGAGAAATATACAGCTCACATTCCATACGAAACATCAGACAATTATGTACGAAATGCTCCGCCAACCTATCAACCGGCTTGCCGTACCATGCAAAAAGATACACATCAGGCGCATGTCATGATAGGAGGCAGAGGATACGATGCTTACGACCGGTGCCGTACCGGACTTTATTTACTTAATAATTTATTGGGAGGTCCGGGAATGAACAGCCGGCTGAATGTTTCACTAAGGGAAAAACGGGGCTTAGTCTATACCGTGGAAGCAAACCTGACTGCTTATACCGATACCGGTACTTTCGGGTTTTACTTCGGTTGCGACCCTTCCGACACAAACCGGTGCATTGATCTGGTTCATAAGGAATTGAAAAAATTACGGGATAACAAACTGACAACCTTGCAACTTCATGCAGCGCAAAAACAAATTATCGGTCAGATAAGTGTTGCAAGCGACAATTTTGAAAACAATGCACTCGACATGGGGAAAAGTTTCTTACACTACCAGCATTACGAACCGAAAGAATGCCTCTTTCAGAGAATTGAAGAACTGACAGCTTCACAACTTTCCGAAATAGCCAACGAAATGTTTGCCGAGGATTATCTTTCAACACTGATATATCAGTAAAAATCATTACCTTTGCCGTGTGATAAACGAATAGCAAATAAAACCTCATTATTCATGAAAATAGAAGATAAGCTGACGGCTTCTATCATCGGTGCTATAAAAGAATTATACCATGCCGATGTATCTGCCGCAATGATTCAATTACAAAAAACGAAAAAAGAGTTTGAAGGGCATTGCACATTAGTTGTATTCCCACTGCTAAGACTATCGAAAAAAAGTCCTGAACAAACGGCAAACGAAATTGGTGAATACCTGAAACAAAACGAACAAACTGTTGCCGCTTACAATGTAATAAAAGGATTTCTTAACATAACCATCGCCTCTGAATATTGGATTTCTGTCTTAAACGATATCCATGCCAATCCGCAATGGGGCATCAGCAAGGCAAACGAAAAGGCTCCCTTAGTGATGATTGAGTATTCTTCGCCGAATACAAACAAACCTTTACACTTAGGGCATGTGCGCAACAATTTATTGGGCAACGCCCTTGCCAACATCATTGCCGCCAATGGCAACCGGGTGGTAAAGACTAATATCGTAAACGACCGCGGCATCCATATCTGTAAATCAATGCTGGCTTGGTTGAAATACGGAAACGGTGAGACCCCCGAATCATCGGGTAAGAAAGGAGATCATCTGGTAGGCGATTATTACGTAGCTTTCGATAAGCACTATAAAGCGGAAGTTGCCGATTTAATGGCAAAAGGATTGAGCAAAGAGGAAGCAGAAGCGCAATCGCCATTAATGCAAGAAGCCCGTGAAATGCTCCGTAAATGGGAAGCGGGCGCCCCGGAAGTCCGTGCACTTTGGCAAAAAATGAATAATTGGGTGTACGAAGGTTTCGATGCAACTTACCGGATGATGGGTGTAAGTTTCGACAAAATTTACTACGAATCGAATACATATATAGAAGGAAAGAAAAAAGTTCTGGAAGGATTAGGGAAAGGACTCTTTTACCGAAAAGAAGATGGCTCTGTATGGGCAGACCTGACTCCCGAAGGCTTAGACCAGAAATTGCTGCTTCGCGCCGATGGTACTTCTGTATATATGACCCAAGATATCGGCACTGCCGAACAACGTTTTGCCGATTATCCGATAAATAAAATGATTTACGTGGTAGGCAACGAACAGAATTATCACTTCCAAGTATTGTCCATTTTGCTCGACAAATTAGGATTCGAATGGGGAAAAGACCTTGTACACTTCTCTTATGGTATGGTAGAACTTCCGGAAGGGAAAATGAAAAGCCGGGAAGGTACCGTTGTCGATGCAGACGACTTGATGGAAGCTATGATTCAAACGGCTAAAGAAACCAGCAACGAATTGGGAAAATTGGACGGGTTGTCTCAGGTGGAAGCTGACGATATTGCACGAATTGTAGGACTGGGGGCTTTAAAATATTTCATTTTGAAAGTAGATGCCCGTAAAAACATGACATTCAATCCGAAAGAATCGATCGATTTCAATGGGAATACCGGTCCTTTCATCCAATATACGTATGCCCGCATTCAGTCTATTTTACGTAAAGCATCCGAAGCAAACATCCTTATTCCCGATGTTATCCCGGCAGGTATTGAACTGACAACCAAAGAAGAAGGGCTTATTCAGATGTTGGCCGATTTCGTAAATGTCGTAAAACAGGCAGGAACAGATTATAACCCTTCTATCATAGCCAATTACACATACGATTTAGTAAAAGAATACAATCAGTTCTATCACGATTTCAGTATCTTACGCGAAGAAAACGAATCTGTAAAAATATTCCGTTTAGCGTTGAGCCGGAATGTAGGAAAAATTGTAAAGACAGCAATGGGACTCTTGGGGATTGAAGTTCCCGAGCGTATGTAAGACAAACCATAAAGTAGCGTAGCTTTTCGCAAAAGAAAAAATTTCTCAGCATCTTTTTACGAAAAGCTGCGCTTTTTTGTTTCAATTTCTCACCATATTTGCAAGCAAAGCCGAAGAGATATGCCAAAACAGAAATTCTACGTTGTGTGGAAAGGAATAACTCCGGGTATTTATTCCTCTTGGAACGACTGCCAACTCCAAATAAAGAATTATAAAGGGGCTCTTTATAAATCGTTTACCACAAAAGAAGAAGCAGAACAAGCATTTGCCAATCCTGCCCATCTCTACCTGCACCCTCATG
>DXCG01000046.1 GCA_019116145.1 Candidatus Phocaeicola gallistercoris | reverse complement strand
ATCTCTACCTGCACCCTCATGCTGAAAAAACAGGACAAACAATCAAAGCTCAATTACCTGAAGATTTCGATTTGAATTGCCTTGCTGTCGATGCTGCTTGCAGTGGAAATCCCGGACAAATGGAATACCGGGGGATTTACCTGCAAACAGGGCAGGAAATATTCCATTTCGGTCCTATATATGGAACCAACAATATCGGAGAATTTCTGGCCATCGTACATGCCTTGGCTTTACTTAAACAAAAAGGTATCTGTATTCCGATATATTCAGATAGCCGGAATGCACTCCATTGGGTAAAACAAAAGCATTGTAAAACGCAACTAAAAGAAAGCCCGAAGACCGAAAAAATATTCGAAATGATAGCACGTGCAGAAAAATGGCTGCATGAAAACACTTACGATACGCCACTCCTTAAATGGGAAACCGGGCTATGGGGAGAAATCCCTGCTGATTTTGGGAGAAAATGACCTGTAAAACCTTTGTTCAGATCAACAAAAACACGAAAAACCGGCTTATCTTTATGCCGGATTCCAAACATTACGAATCATGAAAAAAAGAATTGTTTATTTGATTTTGTTTTTTGGCTTCATTTTATTGTTCTTTGCTGTACAAAAGCCATGCTTTATGTTTTACAATGATGCGTTAGGACGTGGCATAAACGCATCCGACATGTTTCAAGTTATCATACACGGATTGAGCCTTGATGCTGCTACTGCAGGGTACATCACAGCAATACCTTGGCTTATAATCCTTACCAGTATTTGGTTCAAACGTTTTCCACTCCGTGGCATTCTGGCAGGATATTATATTCTTATTTGCCTGATAATAACGGTCATTTTTATTGGCGACATGTGTCTTTATCCTTTTTGGAACTTTAAGCTTGACGCATCTGTTTTTCTTTATCTCGACTCACCCAAAAATGCAACGGCAAGTGTTTCTACAGGATTTATTGTTACGCGGATAGTGATTATTTTATTGTTTTCCGGCTTTAGCACGTGGGTTGCATACAAACTTACCCCTTGCCGTTTACCGGAAGTAAAGCACAAAATTACCGGAAGTTTCTGCACCCTTTTATTGGGTGGTATTCTCTTTATCTTTATCCGTGGGGGAATAACAGAGTCGACATCCAATGTAGGACAGGTATATTTCTGCGATAATGAATTTTTAAACCATTCGGCTGTCAATCCTGCCTTTAGCTTACTTGCGTCCATCAGCAAGACTAAAAATTATTCAGAAGAGGCTAATTATTTTACCCGGGCTCAATGCGATACCTTATTTAATGGATTATATCCTACGGAAGGGAAAAATCATGTAGAGTTATTACGCACAAAAAGACCTAATATTTTAATTATTTTATTGGAAGGCTTCGGTGCTACCATGGTCGAATCACTGGGAGGCGTAAAAGGTGTAAGCCCTAATATCGATCGACTTTCCCAAGAAGGAATATGGTTCACACAATGTTACGCAAATAGTTTCCGCACAGACAGAGGAACGGTTTGTGCGCTAAGCGGATATCCAAGCTTTCCTGATGTTTCGGTCATGAAAATACCTGCTAAAAGCAGAACCTTGCCGTCTATCGCAAAAGAATTGAAAAATATAGGATACCGGACAGATTTCATTTATGGAGGTGATATAAATTTCACCAACATGAAAAGTTATTTGTTGGGAACAGGCTATCAACAACTCACAGCCGATGTAGACTTCCCATTGGATCAACATCAAAATGCATGGGGGGTAAACGATGATATTGTTTTCGATTACTTATATCATCAACTGCTTCAACGCAAAGACAGCTTATGGCATACCACCTTTCTGACATTAAGCAGTCATGAACCGTTTAAAGTTCCTTATCACCGTATAAAAGATGACCGGCAAAATGCTTTTGCCTATACAGACAATTGTCTGGGGAAATTTATAGATCGTATTCGTAAAACGCCATTATGGGAAAATTTACTCGTCATCTGTCTTCCCGATCATGGCTACTATTATCCGGAAGAAGGACATCCGCATAATCAACGTGTGCATCATATCCCGATGTTATGGTTAGGAGGGGCAATCAGCCGCCCTATGGAAATTAACACACTTATGAACCAAAGTGATTTACCGGCAACGCTTCTTGGGCAATTAGATATTGATCATTCCGCTTTCAGATTTAGCCGCAATGTTGTAAACGATACATACACATATCCGTTTGCCTATTGGACATTTGGCGGAGGTTTTGCCTTTTCCGACAGTACGGGCATTACACTTATGGATATAAATGCCAACTTACCGATAATAGAAGAACCTTCTCACAACGAAAACCGTATTCTTCGCGGGAAAGCAATTATGCAAACGTCGTACGATGACTTGGGAGAACGCTAAAAAAACATCTAAAACATACACGAACAATAGTGTATGTTTTAGATGTTCACTCATATTTAATTGAGATTCTATTCAACAAATTTTATTTTCTCATTATCGCGAGGTTTTGCAGCCGGTGTCTCATCCGGATAACCAAAAGCAATACAATATAACAGCTCATATCCTTCCGGTATTTCCAAACGCTTCAAATATTCAGATGCTTCCGGCGTATTTGTCATGAAACGAGTGGGACTTCCCAAGCAACAAGAACCTATTCCCATTGACCACGCTGACAATACCATATTTTCACCTAACAATCCACAATCGACTTGCGAAAAATCATACGCTGTGTCATGAGCGATAAAAACAATAGTAGGCGCATTCCGAAACATATTCTTGAAATCAGGGTCTTCGGCTGCTTTAGGATTTACTTTTTTATAAACTTCTGTAATCCCATTGATGTATTCAGGATTATCAACAACACGAATAGCCCACGACTGTTTGTTCTGACCATTTGGTGCATTAATCCCACAATTTAAAATAATTTGCATCGTATCGCGATTTACAGCTTGTGGCTTATATTTTCGGATACTACGCCGTGCCATAATGGTTTCAATAACTTGATTTACATCCTGTACTTCCGTATTTGCATTCAAATCGGTTCCTTTTTGCGTTTGTGAACTTTCCCCACAAGCCATAAAAGGGAGTAAAAAGGCGACAAAAGCCAATTGTTTCAAATATTTCATTGTACTTATAATTAAAAAATCCGGGATAAATTTATAAAAAAAGCGATTCTTTTTAGAGAATCGCTTTCATTATTTTCGATTGTAAATTGACAATTACAATTTCGGACCAGCAGCAACCAAAGCCTTACCAGCTTCGTTTCCTTCGAACTTAGCGAAGTTCTTAATGAAGCGACCAGCCAAGTCTTTTGCTTTTTCTTCCCACTTGCAAGCGCAATCATAAGTATCACGTGGATCAAGGATCTTCGGATCTACGCCCGGCAATTCAGTCGGAACAACGAAGTCGAAGTACGGGATAGTCTTAGTCGGAGCCTTGTCGATAGAACCGTCCAAGATAGCGTCGATGATACCACGAGTATCGCGGATAGAGATACGCTTGCCAGTACCGTTCCAGCCAGTGTTAACCAAGTAAGCCTTAGCACCAACTTTTTCCATCTTCTTAACCAGTTCTTCAGCGTATTTAGTCGGGTGCAAGCTCAAGAACGCAGCACCGAAGCAAGCTGAGAATGTCGGAGTCGGTTCAGTGATACCACGTTCTGTACCAGCCAACTTAGCAGTAAATCCAGACAGGAAGTAATACTTAGC
>DXCG01000045.1 GCA_019116145.1 Candidatus Phocaeicola gallistercoris | reverse complement strand
AATTAAGACTAAACGTGTTTTAGCATTTTTTTTCGTGGTTGCAAGCTACTCAAATCTTTCCACTCTTCTATTCGGCTGCAAAGATACAAATATTTGTCAGGACGATGGTGCTGAAAGGTGGTTATTTTTTGCAAAAATCCCCTCTATTGGGAATATGATATCCTAATAGAAGGGATGCTTGTTTAAGGAGTCAACTTAATGTGTTGGTATAGGTGTTATTCTATTTTTAATGTTTGTTTTCCGGGTTTCAGCATGTATTCTTTATTTTTCCAGACGAAAGTACCGGTAGTGTTTTCCGGTAAGGAAATATCAGCTGTCAGCGTTCCTTTTTTACTGATTTTGTAAGTTACGGAAATAAATCCGTTGGGATGAGGCATTGTGCCGGAAACATCTTTCAATCCACATAAGGAAGGAGATATACGGACATGTTTGAATCCGGGAGCCTGACTATCAATTCCAAGAAGAATTCGGAACAGTTCAATGTTCGGGCTTGCTCCCCACGCATGACAGTCGGAACGAACTGGTTCCGGCGACTCTGCCCATGTGGTCAATCCTAAAGTCATTTGGTCGCGCCATATTTGTAAATTTTCAAGATACAGGTCGCCCAATCCGGCTTTTTTTAATGCCTGATGTACGTAATATCGGAAGTAGATAGTAGCCTGTATAAGAGAGGAATCGTTTAACGTACGTTCCATTACAGCTTTTGCTTCTGCTCCTGTAACAATTTCTGCGAGAATTGCGAGTGAATTGACATGTTGTGAAAAGCTTTGATGGTTGTAAGTATCGGCAAAAAGCCCTTTTTCTTCATCCCAATACTTGGTTTTAATGGTATTTCTCATGGCTGTTGCTATCTGGTTGTAATAATTGCCCATAGAGGGTAATCCGAAAGCGTGTTCCATTTCGGCTACCGATTCAAGTGTTAAAATATACATTAAGTCTTGAAAAGCAGAATTGCCATCTTTTTCACGTATCGGCTCTCCTCCGCTTAACCCGTTAGACCAATCAGCGAAAAACCAATGTGGAATATAGCTTAAGCTATAATCAGGCTTCAACCACTGTTCGTACCATGAGAGGATATTACGATAAGAAGGGAGCAAAGTCTTTAGAAAATCTTCATCACCTCTGTACATCCAGTAATCATGTCCCATGCATATCCACCACAAAGAAAATGAAGATATGAATTGATGCAGTCCGGAAGGATACCTGCTCATGGTAATACCATCTGCAATTATAGATTGTTTTCCTTGTTCAATTGCGTTTTTTACCATGTAAGGGTCGTTGGTATTGTATAAAGTTATCATGGCTTGTATGCGGGTGTCTCCGAAATATTGCAGTTGTTCGTAATAAGGACAGTCCATGTACGTTTCATTGGCGCAAAGACGTGCCGTTCGCCATCCAATTTCCAGCATTTGGTTTAAATCATGATGTCCCGGAGCAAAGAAAGATGTTTCGTTTTTGAAAGGATAAGCACTGAAAGTTCCGTAGACGTCGTTTATGATAAGTGGTTCGGATGATGTGGATATATTTATGTTTACATATCGCCATGTACGCCACCATAGTGTAGTGAAGTTTCGCAATTCGCCACCGTCTGCTATAATTTTATCTTCATATCCGATAAAATGTTTGCCCTCTATTTCGTTTCGGTTTCCTTTCGAGTTATTGGGATTGTTATCTTCGTATAATGCTTCAGCATAACCAATTGTAATTTCTGCATCTTTTCCTTGACTGAAAAGCAATGATAAGTAGCCAGTAGTTAATGTTTCATTGTCGAGTAAAAAACGGGCTTTTGTATTAGCTGGTATGATTATATCAGATTGTTGTTGAAGGAAGTTGTCTGGTATGTCTATACCTTCTGCTAAACGGACGGTTTTAAAGCGTTCCAATTGCATTTCCATAGGGGGGATTGGACTAGGCACAAGTAAGCGTCCCGGGTAATCTCGCGAGCCTTTTGCTCCTCCTTCTAATCCCGGTTGTGCATTTTTCCATTGGCTATCATCATAATCGGGTTGTTCCCATCCCCATGGATATTGAGAAGCTATTATTTGTTCTCCGGGACCTGCTACATAATAACCAATGACAGGTTTCATCCAAGGCGAATAAGATTTGTTTTTTATGCACAGCCACGACTCATTTGTGTTGACAATGGCTTCTGTATCTGTATTACCTTGCATCAGGAATCCTGTTTGGTTGAAACTGACTTGTGCGACAGGTTTCATTTCGGCATAATTCCATACGATGGCGGCAAGAACATTTTTTCCTTTTTTCAGAAAAGGAGCTAAATCGACAGTTTCAAAGTTCCAATTGTAGATGTCTCCACGTGCAGGTCCTAATGAAATGAATTGCCCGTTTACATAAAGTTTATAGCGGTTATCGGCTGTGACATGTACGATGAAGTGTTCTGGAACGTTTCCCAATTCAAAAGTTTTGCGCATGTGGTAGATACCATATGTGTTTTGTGGCTCTCCCGGGACAGAAATCCAACGTGCATTCCATCTATTATGTAGTAATGCAGGATTGATATTTGCTTGTTGAAAACCTGTAAGGCTTATTTGTGCCATAAGGTTTATGTTACATAGCAAAAGAGTTAAAAGGATAAGAGAGATTTTCTTCATGTGATATTTATGTGTTTGATATATTATTGATTAATAAATGATGTTAGGATTTTGAAGTCCGAAATAAATTAATCCGAATAAGGCAGAGTTCCATCCTTGTATGTGAAAACCAAGATTTTCACCTGTCAGACTATTTATATGTTCATTTGGAGACCAGTCTCCTGAATTTATTATGTCGGCACGTCCAACTCGTTTGATTAGATCGATGGCTTCTGCTTTGCGTCCGAGATTAATCCGTCCCCAACAATCCATAAACGAGACCCATGGCCAAACTCCGCCATTATGGTAGGTGGCAGGTTCCAGACCGAAACTTTCATCATAATAAGGATATGTTTCGGCTATTCCGTAAGGGGTTAAATTGTTTTTATTGAGTGCATCAATAATTTTTAAGGCACGTTCTTGTGGTATGATATTGAATAATATTCCAATCGTTTGATCTTGTAAAATCTTATCGTTTACGCTTCCGTCTTTCCATATTTGGCAATAATAAGAGCCATTCCATAGACCTCCGTCTGTTACATTTTTATTAATGGTTTCATATCCCTTATTGTAAGCAGTTTGATATTGTAAGAAAGCTGCATCATCATTGCATTCCTTTGATAAAGACATCATTTCCTTTAAAGCAATTAAATAGATAAGGCAAGAAAAAGGTGAATATTTTCTTCCTTCTATTCCGGGTACATCTTTCCAATCTCCCCAAAAAGAGATTTGCATAGGTAAGCCGATGTTTTCGGAGTCGCGTGAGATCAGCCAATCCATTGCTTTTTTCATTGCAGGCCAATAAGTGAGTAGTTCTTGTTTGCAATGGTAGAATTGATAGAACCGTGCTATACGGAGGATAAAAAATGCGTTAATGTCTAAATCGTCTTCACGTTCTATGAGTGGAAGAATTGTTGTTGGTATTTTTCCGGAAGTTTGCTGCCACGCGATGCTTTCTTCAATCATTTTTTGTTCCAGTCTTTTGTAAAAAACCAAATGTGTCCATGAAGTCCAATAACTGTCCCGTTGGTTTAATTCATGATACCCCATTGTTACTACTTCATCTTTATCTGTCCATTTCGTTAAAGAGATACTCGGAATCATGTACCATCTGAGAAACATGTCCAATTCTTGGTCTTCGGTTGATGGAATAGCATGGTCGAAAGATTTTGTTTTGTTGTATAGAATGTTCCAAAGGCGGTAAGCATATGCCGACAAGTCGTCTAACGATTGAAATTGTGCATCTGTGATCCATCCGGGATTACTAAAGGCTAAAAGAATGCGAATTTGTTGGGTTTCCTTGGGTTGTAGATGAATTGGAATGTATAATTCGTCGTTTTCGAGTGCGAGGTTTGATATATTTGTTGAAATCTGGCAAAGATTATTTTTTATACCCGAGAAGCAATCGTTTTTTGTGAATTCCATATTCTGCTGAATTTCCCCTTCCGGTGAGGCAATCAAAGAAAATGATTGAATTTGTTTGGTTGGATTGGTACAATTTATTTCCAGCATCAATATGGGAAGTGCCGATGTCTTTTCATCGTTTATACCTAACGGACAAAATGCTTTTGTAGAGAATTGTACTTTAGTGAGCGGGGAACCTTTGTATGTACTTTCTACAAAAGGGAATTTGCGGTTAATTGTTTTTTTAGAGAAATCGGAAAACAGATGCCGTTTTCCTCCTTTTTCTATAGAGAACAAGACCGATCCTTTAGATTGTAACCATTCACCAAGTTTTCCCGGATTTTGCATGATGTCTCCAAAAAAGTCTCCCGATTCGGATGCATTAACTGTCAGGGCAAAATTGGCAATGGGGTATCCGTCTATATCGTTTTGTGCCGATAGAGGTTGATTGCCTATGTAGGCAAAAAGTAAAGTGAATAATAGATAGAAGTAAGATTGTTTCATAATGCGATAAATTAAAGATAAAAGATGTTTATTGTGAGTTGATAACCTTGTTTAATGTTGGTTTGCAGGATGATGGAGTATGATATTCATTAAGTACTTTCTCTGGTGTTTTTCATGATAATTTGTTTGTCTTTTACAAAAGTAGTAAATTTATTGATAAAAGGAGGGTACATTTGTTTTTATTACAACAATTACGGGACGATGATCTGATTCAACAGGGGCATTGGTTACATACGTGTTGTGTAGGGTCATAGGTGTTGGATTGGCTTTCTTTAAGGCAATGTAGTCGATTGTTTGTTGTGGCTTATTTGCCGGGAAAGTGTGTAAGCTTGTATCGTTTAATAAGATGAAATTGTTTTGCAAGTTGTCGATAAAACGAGAATCAGGTGTTGTATTCCAATCGCCTGCTATGAATACCGGTTTGTTGAAATGTTTGGTTTCTTGTTGGATGATAGGTAAAGAAGCATCTCGGTCTTGTTCTGTCAGCGATAAATGCATATTGATGAATACATAATGTTTGAATTCTGCAATCAGCATTGTACGTTTTTCTTCGCTTCCGGGTAATGTTTTTCGGTATATCTTTTGGGGTTTTTCTTTAGATAAAATGCCAATTCCATATTTTCCTCCTTCGTAGTCGATTGCAGCACTGTAAATACCCGACAAACCTGTTTGTCGGACTAATTCATTCAACACATCTATTTTTTTGCTGCGCTTGGTTACACTGTCTAATTCTTGTAGGGCAATCACATCGGGATTTTCATTGCGTATAATTTGTGCGATGCGGGAATAGTTGGTCGAATCGTCCATTCCGCGACAGTTTCTTATATTGTATGTCATGAAACGGATTTCTTTTGTTGTTTGTTGGCACGACCAGCAACTTCCTATAAGAAGGTATCCGATAGCGAACAATAAATGATTGATTTTCATTAGGATAATAAATTTAAGGAATGATGTGAATAGAAGAAAATTTTTTGTGGGATAATACGGGAAAAAGTGAAAAGGAATTTTTAAAAGTTCTTGGCTTTATAGGGAATTTGTCGGCATAAAGTTCTTATTTCCTCGTAATATTTCCCGTTTTCCATCGGGAGGTCCCGGCAAACGTTCTACAGAAAATCCGGCAGATTGCAACATGCGGCGTACAATCCCCTTTGCGCAATAGGTTGTCAGGATACCATTGTTATTTAAATGTTCATACAGTTTGTTGAAAATGTCTTGGCTCCACATTTCCGGTTGTTTTTCAGGTGCAAATGCATCGAAGTAAACAATATCATATTGTTGGGTAAGTGTGTAGTGCGTAAAGTCTGCATTTACTTTATGCAGTGTGAAGTAAGGAGAGATAACAATATCGGTTTCCCATGGCGCACTGTGCAAGGCATGAAAAAAGCCGGCATCGTTTGGGGAAATATTTTCCGGATAATGCAGTTGGTCTATCAGTTGGTTTGGTACGGGATATCGTTCTATTGTTGTATAATGAACGGTGCGTTGGGTTCTGTTTGCTTCCAGTAAGGTCAGGAAAGCATTCAGACCAGTTCCGAATCCTATTTCTAAAATGCGAGGTATCTCTATAGGGCTATGTCTCAGCCCCATAGAGATGAATATATGTATTGATTCGTTTAGTGCCCCTTTGATAGAATGATAATGTTCATTTAGTTCCGGAACGAAAAGCGTATAACTTCCATCGGCAGTTTGTTCGGGTATAAGCATGTTTTTTTCTGATAGTTATCGTTTCAAGATATACTTGACAAATACATATCCTCCCAATATTTGGGTCAGCATGCCCGGTACTCCTATTCTGAAATCTTGTAAGGCAGTGTAGAGATTGCCATTTAGTATCCATTCACCTAATGTACCTAATACTTGATACGATAAAACGACAAGTGCGAGTAAACTGATGGATAAACGTTGGCAACGGTGTGCGGTAAATCCTGCAACTAAAGCTAATAAGATTGATTTTAACAGAATAGCCGGGAGTACTGCTGCTACCGGCATTCCAAATAAGAGAGAATTGATTATTGGAGAGAAAACAGCAGTGAGCAGTCCTACTTTCCATCCATATTTATAAGCACCTATCAGTGTGAAGAAATAAATAGGGAGCCAAATGTTTCCTCCCATTGGTATGAGATGGCATAATTGGGGGAATAAAATATTTCCTATAATAAATAACCCTGCAGTCGTATAGGTTTTGCTTTGATTGTACGACAAAGAATAGAGCTTGATGCTAGTTTCCATACGCATAATGAATTGAATAAAAGTTATAAAGTTATTGATGTTTGTACAAATTTGTCTATAAGTGGAATGCATGCATGTGCATTGTTTGCTTGAGCACATAAGGATTCTACAGGACAAAACCCGTCTCCTTTCCTGTTGATGATGGCAGGAACGGTTTGTGTGTAGGTTACTTTTATGCTTGTATTCTGAAAGAGTTGGATGGCCGGTTCGCTGATGATGTCGGCGTGGACCCGTTTTATTTCACCTACAATCATTAGGGCGGCCGCACCTTTCCCTACTACTTTGTCGGCTATTTGGGCACCTTTTAAGAAATGGGGCATGCGATGAAGTAGTTCGTATAAATCGGCTATTCCTTTTTGGTGAAAGAAACGTAAATCGTTGCCATTGGCTATTACACACGAATAATTACCGTCGTGTAGTAATTTTATCAGCTGTTCTATGGTTGTCATTTATAGTGTTTCTTGTTTTAATTGTTCTATAAATGCATCAATACGGTGCAATTCTTTGGGAATGTTTATGCTTTGTGGGCAATGTGGATTGCATTGTTCACATCCTGTACAGTGGTCTGCTTGTCGTAACCGTTCTACATCGCGGTTATAACTTACTAAGAAAGCGCGGCGTGCTTCACGGTAATTTTTGTCTTGGCTGCTCTTGGGGATGTTACCTTCGTTTACACATTTATTGTAATGTAGTAATATAGAAGGGATGTCTATCCCATAAGGGCAAGGCATGCAATATTGACAATCATTACAAGGAACAGTAGGATATTTCAACATCAGCTGAGCTGTCTCTTCCAAGAATGCCTTGTCTTCATCGGTTAATGGGATAAGAGGTGAATAAGTCTTTACATTGTCAATCAGATGTTCTTTGTAAGTCATCCCACTTAAAACGGTAAGAACCAATTCCGGTGAACCGGCAAAACGGAAAGCCCATGATGCAACACTGTCTTCCGGGCGCCGTTGCTTTAAACGGGTCATTATATGTGTGGGCACATTAGATAAACGTCCGCCTAATAATGGTTCCATGATGATGGCAGGTATATTACGTTTTGCCAATTCTGTATATAGGTATTCTGCATTTACATTATTCCCTGAAGCATGTAACCAATCGACATAATTTAATTGGATTTGAACAAAATCCCAATGTACATAGTCGTCTAATCCTAAAACGTAATCGAACACATCGACTGTTCCGTGGAAAGAAAAACCTAAATTGCGGATGTGCCCGGCTTTTCTTTCTTCAATGAGATAGTCAAGCATTCCATTGTCAATGTATCGTGCTTTGAATGTTTTCATGCCTCCATTCCCGATAGAATGCAATAAATAGTAGTCGATATAATCGGTTTGTAAATCTTTAAACGATTGTTTATACATAGCAATGGAGTTTTCTTTTGTCCAATTTGAGAAATTAGACAGTTTGGTGGCTATGAAATATTTGTTGCGTGGATGGCGTTTCAATGCTATTCCGGTGGATTTTTCAGACCATCCCTGAACATAAACTGGAGATGTATCGAAATAGTTCACTCCATGTGCGATAGCATAATCTACGAGGTTATTTACCGCATCTTGATCAATCACATTCCCATTGCCATCGGGAGATGGCAAAGTTGGCCAACGCATACACCCGTATCCTAATAAAGAAACTTTATCGTTTGATATTGGAGAGACACGATAGGTCATACTCCCTTCTTTTTGTGTGGTTATATGATTTGTTTTTTCTTCAGTTTTTGTATTGCAACCATATAAAATTCCTGTACTTGTCGCCGCGCTTATGCCTACAATTTTAAGAAAATCCCGACGATTCATAGAGGATGGTTTTTCTTGTTTTTCTTTCATAAAAAAATCGATTAAAAACATTAATTAAATATACCGATGAACTTCGTGTCCTTCAACGTAGATTGCACTGAAAGGACGAGCCGGGCAAAGGTTTTCACATGCTCCGCAACCAATACAACGCTCAGTGTTGATGGCAGGAATCTTGTGTGAGTTTTTATCTTCCGGGTGAAGCGGGACCATTTCTATTGCATGTGTCGGGCAATGGCGTTCACAGTTATTACATTCTACTTCATCTCTTATGACAATACAATTTTTTTTAATCCAAACAGCATGCCCTATTTGGATAGAAGATTTCTGTGCCCGATCTATCAAACGGATAGCTCCTGTTGGGCATACTTCACTACAGTTTGTGCATTCCGGTCTGCAATACCCGTATTCATACGACATTTCCGGTTGCATAAGTTTCCATATATTTGCAGACGGGCGTAATACTTGATTGGGACATACCGATACGCATAATTGACATCCGGTACAGTGTTGTGCAAAGTTGCGAGAACTTTCAGCTCCCGGTGGTACGATAGGTGTCTGCCGTTCCGGTTTCTGTTTCTTTTCTATTTTTGCTAATCCTCCGTCAACTTTCTTTTCTTGTGCTTGTAGAAGGCTACTTGTTGCTAATAAAGCAGATATGGAAAGGAAAGAACGTTTAGACTGGTCGGTTATATCAGGCGATGAGGCTTTGGCTTGACTTTTAGTATTAGAAGAAGTTGTGCCAAAGTGAATAGCATCTTGATGGCAATTGTCAATACAGTCCATACAGGTAACACAACGGCTATAATCTATCGTATGGTTTTTCACATCAATACATGCCGATTTACAACGTTTGGCGCATAGGTTGCATGAGATGCACTTTTTAGTATCAATTCTGATTTTAAATAGAGAAAAGCGCGATAAAAATCCTAAAACAGTTCCTACGGGACAGATAGTATTACAATATGTCCTTCCGTTTTTCCATGCTAAAACAACGATAATTATAAGTGTTATCAAAGCAATGATAAATGTAGGAAGGCTTTTCAGCCATACATCTGTGCTATAAAAAGTGTAGCTGTTTACATGTTCAGACAGTAAAGCCAATAAATTGTTTATACTTTGGTAAACAGGAGCAAAGAAGTTGGATGCTATTCGTCCATACGAACTATATGGAGAAAGCAGGGCGACAAAAGAACCGATGCCTGCCACGCATGCCACAATAAATAGTACAAGAATGGTATATCTCAACCATGAAATTGCCGGTGAATACGTGTACGGGTTGCGCTTTTTGCGTTTTCGAAAGGCTGCAATAATATCTTGGAATACTCCCAACGGGCAGATTATCGAACAATAAACTCTTCCGAATAACAGTGTAAGCAGTACCAAGAAGATAATTATGCCTACGTTTAAGGCTAAAATTGCCGGCATAAACTGAATTTTTGCTAACCAAGAAAACCCATGATGGATACTACCGGTAAAATCAAGGAATAAGAGAGTTACCAATGTAAAGCATACAATGGCTAAAGTAAGTCTTATTTTACGTAACATGATAAAAGTTAGTTTGTTAAAAGGTGGTTACGGACAAATTTAGAGTATAAATTTAATAAGTTTGGTAAAACGTCTTGTAATATTAAAAAAAATTCAAGTAATTTATTCCATTTTATTATAAGATTGTTACAAAAACGTCTTCAGCTTTTCGAGTACATAATTATAGGTAGGCATCTCAACGTCAAGCTGTTTGCCTAACTTTATCATATCGAGTAACAGTCCTTGTATTTCAGATTCATGTCCGCGGGCTATGTCTTTTTGCATCGAAGCTGTGCTGTGCGGGTCAAGTTTATCGACAACTTTTAAATTGTAAGTTATCGGGTCTTCAGGATAATCGACACCTAATTTTCTGCCGATTGCAGCACTTTCACGAGACAGACCGATAAATGTATTGCGTATCTCACCTTCGTGTTGTACTTCTCCCATAGGCACATTGTGATATGCTCCGGTACAAGCCATGGCCGAAATAAAAGCCCATTTGATAAAGGTATCGCGGTTGATGTCATCGGAAACATCAACTTTTATGCCGCAGGCACGTAGTTCGGAGGCAATTGTGTTTAGTCGTTCATGGGCAATGCCTTGTTCGGGGCGTGCACCGAATACCATTCGGAAAATGTTTCCCATTTGGGTAATTTCACCTTCTCCCGAAACAAATCCTACGATATAAATACAGCCATCGAGGACATTGACATTAGGCACAAGGTGTCCGATACGTAATCCGGTGCCATATACATTTAGTATAGGTATTACTAACGTATCGGGTGTGGAAGCACGTTCCAATACGTCTTTGATTGAATCGATGGAATATCCTTTTACACATACAAAGATGACATCTGCTTTGCCGTTGAATTCTTCGGAAGTGTAAACTCCAACAGGTAGGAAATGTTCTCCTTTTAAATCCGATTTCAGATGAAGCCCGTTACGGCGAATCGCCTCTAAATGTTTACCGCGTGCAATACAAGTCACATCTTTTCCTGCAAGGGCAAGGAATCCGGCAATGGAACCTCCTACGCCTCCTGTTCCTATTATCAAATATTTCATAAGACATTGGGTTTTATAAAAAAGAGACACAAAGCATTTGTATAAGTTGTCAAATATCTTTGTGTCTTGTCTTTGGTTGTTTTTTATTGTGAGTCTGATTTATACATTAAACCGGAAGTGCATAATATCGCCGTCTTGCACAATGTAATCTTTGCCTTCTACATTCAGTTTCCCTGCTTCTCGTACGGCTGTTTCCGAACCGTATTTGATGTAATCATCGTATTTAATGACTTCGGCGCGAATGAATCCTTTTTCGAAGTCTGTGTGAATAACGCCGGCACATTGTGGCGCTTTCCATCCTTTATGGTAAGTCCATGCCTTGACTTCCATTTCTCCGGCAGTAAAGAATGTTTCTAAATTCAGTAATTTGTATGCCGATTTGATAAGACGATTTACGCCCGATTCTTCCAATCCTACTTCTTGCAGGAACATTTGACGGTCTTCGTAAGTTTCCAGCTCGGCAATGTCTGCTTCTGTTTTTGCTGCTACTACGAGAATTTCCGCCCCTTCATCGTTGACAGCTTCGCGTACTTGTTCAACATATTTATTGCCTGTGACAGCACTTCCTTCGTCAACATTGCATACATACATTACCGGTTTTGATGTTAACAAAAAAAGGTCATGGGCTATTTTCTGTTCATCTTTTGATTCAAAATGCACGGTACGCGCCGATTTTCCTTGCTCCAAAGCCTCTTTATAGCGAACCAAAACATCATAAGTTTGCTTGGCTGCTTTATCTCCTCCGGTCTGAGCTTGTTTTTGTACTCGTTGTATTCGGCTTTCAATCGTTTCAAGGTCTTTCAATTGAAGCTCTGTATCGATAATTTCTTTATCGCGTACCGGATTGACACTTCCGTCTACATGTGTTACATTTTCATCATCGAAACAACGTAATACATGGATAACAGCATCAGTTTCACGGATGTTTGCCAAAAATTTATTTCCCAATCCTTCACCTTTGCTGGCACCTTTTACCAACCCGGCAATGTCGACAATTTCTACTGTTGTAGGAACAATTCGTCCGGGATGGACTAATTCAGCAAGTTTATTTAATCGTTCGTCTGGTACAGTAATCACGCCAACATTCGGTTCTATGGTGCAAAAAGGGAAGTTGGCGGCTTGCGCTTTTGCATTCGATAAGCAATTGAATAGTGTAGACTTGCCCACGTTGGGTAAACCTACTATGCCACATTGTAAAGCCATAATATCTAATTATTTTATTTTTTTGCGGACAAAGTTATCAAATAATCAGCGAAATACAAAGAGGTCGTCTTTTTGTAATTTTATTGTTTGGGTTAATCTGTAAATAGTTAAGTTGAGAAGCCGATTCTTTTGTTAAGATTTTATTTTTCCCTTTCTTCTATTACGCAGTTTGCCGGTGCTTTGATATTCTCATCTATTGTAACCGATCCGATATTATCTGCAATGATGTGTCCTGACATAGGGTTTTTGATGTTTGTTATCGTCCCCCGGATGTTTGCATTTAGTGTGCTGTATTCGAAAGCGCGGTCGCATGCCGTATCGAAAGTACAATTCTCCAGAATCAAATCGTGCGCGTAGCAAAGAGGTTGTTCGCCCGATATATGGCAGTTCACTAATCGGAGATTCTTGGAGTGCCATCCTAAATACTCACCATTCAGTTCCGAATCGTAGATTGTTACATTTTCAACTTCCCAAAAAGCGTCTTTGGTTGTGATTTTTGCATTGTGAATTTCTACATTTTTTACATATTGGAAAACATATTTGCTATCACTTTCCAATCCGTCTACATAAATGTTTGAACTGAACATGAATGGATATGTGCCATTGTGTAGGCGAAGGTTCTTGATTTTGATGCGGTTGCAACGCCAGAATATTTCATCTGCATCGTTCATTTGTACGTTCTCAATGTCTATGTCGTTCATTTCGCGGAACATTTTAGGTGCATCAATGATGGTATCTTTCATTGTTAAATGGTCTGAATACCACAATGCCGATCGTCCACCTACGGCGAAATAGCAATTGTCGATAGTAAACCCATGCACATGCCAAAATGGGTAATTCCCTTCGAAGCGGCAGTTGGTTGCTATGATATTACTGCATTCTTTAATTCCCGATTCCCCTTCACGTATGGTGACATTGTCCAAATGGATGTTGTGAGAAGCAAATAGAGGGCGTTCTCCTCCAAATTCTTTGTCTCTAATGAGTTGCATAGTATCTAATGTTTTATTTTCCACAATGCAAAAATACGATGTCTTTTTTATATTTTTTGTGGACAAATTACAGAAGATGTTACCACGATTACAGAAAAACTTCATCGTGTTTTATTTTTTTACGATGGGAAATATTGGCTTTTGTGCGGGCTTGTTTTTGATGTCTGGAAAGGGAATAAGTCTGGTAATTATTGTTTGCAATTACCAGACTTATATAAATATTAATGTGCTTCCAACCAGTTTTTCCCCCAACCGCAATCGGCTTTCAGTGGAACTTTCATTTGATATGCCGATTCCATTTCGGTCAGTACAATTTGTTGGACTCGTTCTTTTTCTTCAGGATAGACGCTGAAATTTAGTTCATCGTGCACTTGTAGGATCATTTTAGAACGGATGTTTTCTTCTTGGAAGCGTTGATAAATCTTGATCATGGCTACTTTGATAATATCGGCAGCACTACCTTGTATAGGAGCATTAATGGCATTTCGTTCAGCATATCCTCTTACTACGGCATTGTGTGAGTTGATGTCGGGTAAAAAGCGTTTGCGTTTGAAAATAGTTTCAATGTATCCTTTTTCTTTAGCAGCTTGAATGCTTGTTTCCATGTACATTTTTACATTGGGATAATTGGAAAAATAGCCGTCGATTAATGCTTTTGCTTCTTTTCGGTCGACGTTCAATCGTTCGGCAAGTCCGAAGACGGATATACCATATATGATACCGAAATTGGCAGTTTTTGCCTTGTTTCGCTGTTCGCGTGTAACATTTTCTATTTTTTCTTTATAGATTTTCGCGGCAGTAGCGGCATGAATGTCTTGGTCTTTTTGGAATGCTTCAATCAAATGCGGGTCTTCACTTAAATGTGCCATGATGCGGAGTTCTATTTGTGAATAGTCTGCCGAGAAAAATTCACATCCTTCATCCGGGATAAATGCTTTCCGAATTTCTTTTCCATCTTCATTGCGGATTGGGATATTTTGCAGGTTCGGATTGCTGGAACTAAGTCTTCCGGTTGCCGTTACAGTTTGATTGAAAGAGGTATGTATGTGTCCTGTCTTTGGATTGATCAGTTTAGGGAGGGCATCTACATAGGTACCAAGTAGTTTTTTCAGTCCTCTGTGCTCTAATATCTTGCCCACAATTTCATGTTTGCCACGTAAACTTTCTAAAACATCTTCCGACGTAACATATTGTCCGGTTTTAGTTTTTTTTGCTTTATCGACAATTTTGAGTTTGTCGAAAAGCACTTCTCCTACTTGTTTGGGGGAAGCGATATTAAAATCCGTACCTGCTATTTGATGTACCTCTTCTTCTATTTGTTTCATGCGCGAAGTGAAATGTTCTGAAGTCTCTTTCAAAGAATCTGTATCAATACGTACTCCGTTTTTTTCCATATAGGCTAAGACTGGTACCAATGGCATTTCGATGGAGTAAAAAAGATTGTTCATTTGATTTTTTTCTAATTCTTTGGCAAGGATGTTTTTCAGTTTTAAAGTAACATCGGCATCTTCGCATGCATATTTGTAGATATTTTCCGGTGCTAAATCGCGCATGTTCTTTTGGCTTTTCCCTTTATGCCCGATTAATTCTTCTATTTTGATGGTTTCGTAGTTCAAATAGATTTCTGCCAAATAATCCATTCCATGATGTAGTTCGGGCTGTAACACGTAATGCGCAATCATCGTATCGAACATTTGTCCTCTTAGGCGAATCCCATAATTGGCAAGAACAATCATGTCGTATTTTATGTTTTGTCCTATTTTCAGTGTTGCTGCATTTTCGAATACGGGTTTGAATTTATTGACCAATTCTTGTGCCTTTTCGCTATTTTGTGGTACCGGTACATAAAAAGCTTGGTTTTCGGTATAGCTAAAGCTCATACCTACTAATTCTGCATCAATAGGGTCTGTCCCGGTGGTTTCTGTGTCTAAACTAAGAATTTCTTTTGTAAGCAAAATTTGAATTAATTCAGATATTTTATCTTCATTATCAATGAGTTGGTAATCATAATCAAGGTCTTCCAAACGCGTGAGAT
>DXCG01000044.1 GCA_019116145.1 Candidatus Phocaeicola gallistercoris | reverse complement strand
CGTCAAGACGAAGATTGCCTCGATACCTGGTTCTCTTCTTGGTTATGGCCTATCTCGCTCTTCGACGGCATCAACAATCCGGGCAACGAAGAAATCAAGTACTACTATCCGACATCAGACTTAGTAACCGGTCCGGATATTATTTTCTTCTGGGTGGCACGTATGATTATGGCAGGCTACGAATACATGGGCGATATGCCGTTCCGCAACGTTTACTTTACCGGTATCGTACGCGATAAAATCGGACGCAAGATGTCGAAATCGCTTGGCAACTCCCCCGACCCATTGGAACTCATCGACAAATACGGTGCAGATGGTGTGCGTATGGGGATGATGCTATCGGCTCCTGCCGGAAACGATATCCTGTTCGACGATGCACTATGCGAGCAAGGGCGAAACTTCAACAACAAAATATGGAATGCTTTCCGCCTAATTAAAGGTTGGCAAGTGGCAGATATTGACCAACCGGAATATGCTAGCTTAGCAACAAAATGGTTTGAAGCGATATTGGCAAAGACCACACTTGAAGTGGCAGACCTCTTCAGCAAATACCGCTTGAGCGAAGCATTGATGGCGGTCTACAAACTCTTCTGGGACGAGTTCTCAAGCTGGTATTTGGAAATGGTGAAACCAGCATACGGACAACCCATCGACCGCACCACTTACGAACAAACCTTGAAGTTCTTCGAAACCTTGCTGAAACAGCTTCATCCGTTTATGCCGTTCATCACCGAAGAGTTGTGGCAACACATCTACGATCGCCAACCGGGGGAAAGCATCATGACGCAACAATTGGATAAGGTGGAAAGCTTTGATGAAGCATTGATTCATGACTTCGAAAAAGTGAAAGAAATCATGGGGGGCATCCGTACCATCCGCTTGCAAAAAAACATTGCGCAGAAAGAAACCTTGACACTGGAAGCGGTAGGCGAAAACCCGGTAACGAACTTCAATTCTATCCTGATGAAAATGGGCAACCTCTCTGCTATCAGCACAGTACATACCAAAGCCGAAGGAGCTGCTGCTTTTATGGTAGGCACTACCGAATATGCCGTACCGTTGGGCAACCTGATAAACGTAGAAGAGGAATTGAAGAAATTAGAAGCTGACCTAAAATATCAGGAAGGGTTCTTGCAAAGCGTCCTGAAGAAGCTCAGCAACGAAAAATTCGTAAGCAAGGCTCCTGCCAACGTTATCGAAATGGAACGTAAAAAGCAAGCAGATGCCGAAACAAAAATTACCGCATTAAAAGAAAGCATTGCAGC
Organism: Candidatus Phocaeicola gallistercoris; assembly: GCA_019116145.1. GTDB lineage: Bacteria > Bacteroidota > Bacteroidia > Bacteroidales > Bacteroidaceae > Phocaeicola > Phocaeicola gallistercoris. Next base: position 2,720 of record DXCG01000044.1, on the reverse strand, counting down.
ACTGAAAAAATAAATTAAAAACAACACTCCACCCCTTCCAAACCTCCTCACAAGAAGACGGTTTGGAAGGGATTGTTTTATTTGAAAGACTTCAATTTTATGATTTCTCCTAATTCAGGAATAATAACAGGCATATTTCTCTTCTTAGCTTCTGCAGCAAATACATGAGGCGGATCAAATAAAGGTTCATCCGACAGATCAAATGTCCCATAATGCATAGGAATCGTCATACAAGCATGCATATCAGCCGATGCAATCAATGCATCATGCGGTGAAATATGGTTTGGTTTCATAAACCACCGCGGTTTATAAGCTCCAATACCAATCATACAATAATCTATATGCGGAAACATTTCAGGCAATTCTTTAAAATGCTGCGCATACCCGGTATCTCCACTATTGTAAATAGTAATACCGGCAGCTTCAATCATAAAAGCCCCCCATAACCGTTCGCCACCATCGTTCATCCCACGTTTACTCCAATGCTGTGCCGGTAAAAACGTCAACTGCAAATCATTATTTTTATACTGCTGATACCAAGCAGCCTCTATCACTTCCATTTGAGGAAACCAACTCTGAATTAACGTTCCCGTACCAATACCACAAAAAAGTTTCATCTGTGGATTATCGGAAACTAAGCGTGTAAGACTTGGCTTATCAAGATGATCGAAATGGTCATGACTAATCAGTAAATAATCGATATTCTTAAAAATAGAAATATTGGCAGGAAATTGACTCCGACGTTTCACGAAAGGAATATTTCCATATACCGGGTCTATCATCAATCGCTTACCTCCTAATTGTAGGAAGAATGAATTATGTCCTAACCAAATTAAAGAATTGCCAACAACGGAGTCTAAAGAACGAAGAAAATGTATTTTCGGATTCCATTTAATTGTTCGTTTTTCTTTTCGTTGCGGATTAGGAGATAAACGCCATTTTAATACACTCCCTACCCCCGGTCGCCAACGATGTTGACGATTAAAGAATTTTCCTTTTGCTGTTGGATTGCCACGCCATTGTGGATTCACCGTACGAAGGTGATCGTTCCTACGAAATGTAACACGTTCTCCCATAAATCATATCTTATACCATGTTTAAATTTTAATGTGAACGTTCACGAAATTCAGAAGGCGTAATGCCTTCTCTCTTTTTAAAGAAAGTCGAAAACTGTCCTGTACTCTCAAATTTCAGTTGATAAGCTATTTCCGATATATTCAATCCACTCACTGTCAACAATTCTTTTGCACGAAGTAACCTTTGTTGCAACTGATATTGCGCTGGAGAAATTCCCGTGTACTCCTTAAACATTCTACGAAACCATGAATACCCTACGCCAAGATGAGATGCAACTTTTTCAACACTCATAGGATTCTCTACCGTATCTTTCATCAAAATTCGTGCTTCATTGATTTTATCTACCACATACATGTTATTAAAAAAATTATTCCTGCTTTTATAATAAACAGTACCTAAAATATGAAGAACAATACTCGAAATCATTTGCTGATAACCTGTCTTTTCCAGAATTGCAAATTTTAAGACGTCTTCATACAGCCCGACAATTGTTGCACTTAAACCTATATGTAATAATGGTTCTTCACGCGTGAAAAAATGTTTTTCAACTCTCTTATCAATATGAATACCTCGAAAACCAACCCAATATTCATCCCACCCGGTTTCATTGTCGGGGTAATAGCTATGCCATTCTCCGGGGAAAAGAAGAATCATAGTTCCGGCATTTACTTTTTGTTTCTTACAAGAATGGGAAGAAAAATATCCACTCCCTTTCGTAATATAAACCAGTTGATATTCATTTAAAGCACGTCCGGTTTGTGGTTTAAAACAATATTGATCCGGATGTTTAGACAACGGATAATTACTTTTAGGAGGTATAAACTGATAACCCACTGTCGTAACAACAATTCCCCATTCTTCATCCCTTTCACTTACCGCCAAATATTTTAACCGATCGTGCATTTGTCTTTCCATATTCATGTCAGATTTAAAAGGTATTAAATCATTTTCAAAAGCAAATTTACTTATTTACAGTTTACTTTTGTAACAAAATAATACAAATACTTAAACAATACATGAAAAAATACAATTTTTTAGCTATCGATATCGGAGCAACAAGTGGAAGAGCGGTTTTAGGGACATTATCCGACAATACATTCAAGATGCAAGAACTGCATCGCTTTCCTAATACAATCATGGAATTGCATGGGAGGTTTTATTGGGATATCTATTACTTATACGATGCTATAAAGGAGAGTCTGAAAATTTGTGCACAAAAAGATATCGACATACATTCTATCGGTATTGATACTTGGGGAGTCGATTTCGGTTATATCGCTTCCGACGGAACATTGTTAGGATTACCACGTGCCTACCGAGACCCCTATACGGAAGGTACTCCGGAAAGATATTTCCAACGGATTCCAAGCAAAAAAGTATACCAGCTTACGGGCATTCAGTTCATGAATTTCAACAGCTTGTTTCAACTCTTCCAAGCAAAAGAAGATGACTTTGGGGCATTGAAAGCTGCAGATAAAATATTGTTTATCCCCGATTTGTTATCTTACATGCTGACGGGGAACAAAGTTTGCGAATATACCGATGCCTCTACTTCTCAATTATTGAATCCGGAAACGAAACAATTTGAAAAATCTCTATTCGAAGCAGCCGGGATTTCATCATCACTCGTGCAACCTATTGTC
>DXCG01000043.1 GCA_019116145.1 Candidatus Phocaeicola gallistercoris | reverse complement strand
CTGCATGATATAGACGCTGCAGAAGACGTTGTGCAAGAATGTTTTTCCACTCTATGGGAGAACATGACCGACAAACAAAAGCATATTGATGACTTTAAATCTTACCTCTATACCATGGTGCGAAACCGCAGCTTGGATTATCTGAAAAAAGAATCTGTCCTCAATAAAGATATTTCTCCTTCCGATTTGGAAGACAAACTGACCGATGAAGAAGCGGAAGAACGTTCTGTTATCGAAGCACAGATGTGGACGGCTATCGACTTACTTCCAGAACGATGCCGGGAAATATTCTTATTGAACAAACGCGATGGAATGAAATATAAGGAAATTGCCGAAATGTTCCACATTTCAGTACGCACAGTAGACAATCATATCTGTAAAGCCCTTCGCTTAATCCGGGAAGGAGCACACAAAATATATCTGTTTTTCTTTAACTAATCTTCACGTTCTAATACTAGGGAATTTCTTCATCCCTATAGTCATAAGCATGTAACAATCAAAATAAAAAACGACTATGAAAGATTTAAACGAAAAATGTCTTCGGTTCGTACTTCACTATTATCAGAAAAACAAACTGAATACACAAAAAGCATTACATGTATTCAAAGAAAGGAATCAATTTACCGACAAACCTAAGAAAAAATCTCCGTTCCTTTGGATTGCATCTGGAGCAGTTGCCGCAATTCTTTTATTTATAGCTATATATACATGGCGGAATACCGAAAACGGCTGGACGGAAATCGTAGCTTATGCATATCCTGTCGATTACCGATTGCCCGATAGTTCATCTGTAACTCTTTTCCCTCATTCTTCTATCCGGTTTCAAAGTCATATTTATCAGCATCAGAAACGCGAAGTGCGGATAAAAGGCAAAGGATTCTTCTCGATCCAACGCAATCCTTTACGCCCGTTTACGGTAAAAGGCAATCTATCTCAAACGGATGTATTAGGCACCCGCTTTACTATTGACGAAAGCCAAACTGATACCGCTTTCATAACTGTGGAATCGGGTAAGGTGCAATGGTCGGCTAATAAAGGGGGGGAAACTGTCATCCTGAGTCAGGGCATGAGTGCACAAATTATAAAAGGTAGTTCCACACCGGAAATCATCAACCACAAAAGCAATGATAATAACGGAAATGACGTATTCCACTTTGACAATATCCCTCTACAAGAAGCGCTCGACACATTATCCTTATACTATCACGTACAACTAAAATGCATCAATACCGATAAAAGGCTGACTGCAACTTTCGAAAAGAAAAGCCTGGACGAAATCATCGGACTGATTGAAAAAGTATTGAACGTTAACATAGAAAAAACAGAAAAATGAAACGATTGACTTATCTAATCCTCTTATCAGTTCTGTGCTTGAACTTATATGCACAAACAAAATCCGCAAACATGAAACAAGTGATTGAAATCCTGCAAAAATGGTATCAAGTGAACTTCGTTTATGATGCATCTTTGGGAAATATCAAACTGGCAAATACACCGCTTATAAACAATAGTTTAGAAGAAAACTTAAAGACAGTTCTCAATAAAACTGGAATATGTTGGGAAAAGAAAGATAATTACATTTTGCTTTTCCGGCAAAAACAACATACTTATTCGGGATACGTATGCCAAGACAATGGGGAAACACTTATCAATGCCACTATCTTTGACCAAACAACGAAAACCGGAACTTTAAGCAATGAGCATGGATTCTTCAGCCTGACCCTTTCAGAAGGCAAACATTCCATCCGTATCTCATCCATCGGTTATCAAGAAACAATGAACGAAATAGACCTGAAAGCCGATTGTCAAACGACTGTATATCTAAAAGAAAACACCATACCATTGGCAGACATAGAAGTAATAGGAAACCTGAATTCACCCCTTAACACAACACAAACAGGGAAAGTGTCATTCACTTCGGAGCAACTTCATACGGAATATTCCTTATTAAGTTCTCCGGACCTTGTAAAAACGATACAAAATGTTCCGGGAGTATCTTCGGGAACAGAACTGCTTTCGGGGCTTTATGTACACGGAGGGAAAAATGACGAGAATCTTTTCTTACTGGACGGCACCCCGATTTACCAAATCAACCATGTAGGCGGACTGTTTTCAGCTTTCAATACAGATATCATCAAGAATGTAGATTTTTACAAAAGCGGATTTCCGGCACGCTACGGAGGAAGACTTTCTTCTGTAATTGATGTCCGCACCAAAGACGGTGACATGAAAGAGTTTCACGGCAATTTTTCATTGGGCTTGATTGACGGAAGAATCCAATTTGAAGGACCGATTATTAAAAACCGTACTTCATTCAACATTGCTATGCGGAGAAGCTGGGCAGACCTGCTTACTGCACCTGCTTTTGCGATTTTCAACCGCGTCCAATCAAATAATGATCATCTGAATGCCCGATATGCATTTCATGACATTAACGGGAAAATCACCCATCGCTTTTCCGATAAAAGCAAATTATCACTTAATGCATATTCGAGTTATGACCTATTCAAATTACACTCCCAACAATATGACACATACGGAGGGTATCCCCAACCGTCTATAGATGACTACAATGTTCAATACAATGTGAAATGGGGCAATTTTACCACATCTTTAGCATGGAATTATCAATTCAATCCCAGACTTTCGGGAAACTTTACCGCTATATATGCACGTAATCTGTCAAAATTTAACTATGCAGAAAATGAACGGACAATAAACAATGATATATGCACTTCGCTTTACCAAATGGAACGGTACAACCATTCCACAATTAATGATGCAGGCTATCGCATGGAATTCGATTACCGTCCCAACGTGAATCATCATATCCGCTTCGGAAGCAATTACCTGCACCATTCTTTCCGTCCGCAAAACATCTTCACAAACGATATCAATGGAAACCAGCAAGC
>DXCG01000042.1 GCA_019116145.1 Candidatus Phocaeicola gallistercoris | reverse complement strand
TTCTTATCTTTTTTCTTATAAAGAATGTTTACCCCCCCCTCAAAAAAGGCAAAAACAAGAATTGATTTATTAAAAAAAGCAACAAATCATTCCATAAAGAACAACCAACATTTCGTTTTAATTTGTACTCTTATCACACAATGCATAGCGAAAAACAAATTAAACTTATAACTTTGAAATGTAAACATGAAAAAAGAATTTAATGAAGATATTGAAAGATGAAAAAAGAACTTTTACATTCTTGCCTTGAATTAATTGATTATATCAATGAGATAGGCTTTCTTCCCTTGTTACGTATAGGCATTCCGGGATGGTCGGCTGAAGAGGTTGTAGATGAAGATTGTCAATACACTCTCCTACCCAACGGTGGATGGGAATGGCCACTTTGGGAATGGAAAGGTTCCATCCTGCAAGAAAGCAATTGTGCATACGGTAAGTTCTTTAACCGCAAAGCAGCATTCATCAGTCGTGAGTGGTGGCCGGATTTCTGCAATTATCGCCGAAGTATTTATTCTTATCCGGAAGAAGGAAGTATAGAAGATACAATTTTAGCAACTTTAAAAAGTGAAGGCAGTCTGATTACTCGTGAATTGCGTATAGCATGTGGGTTTACAGGACCCAAAATGCGAAATAAATTCGATACTTATCTGAGCCGTCTGGAAATGGGTACTTACATCGTAACAGAAAATTTTATATATCCTTACGATCGTCACGGAAGAGAATATGGCTGGGGATGGTCTCTACTTACCACACCCGAACTTCTATTTGGACGAAAAGAGTGTTATCCCAACCGTACACCACAAGAATCACGCGAACGAATATTCAACCAATTCAAGAAAATCCTGCCGAGCATTTCCATAAAAGAGTTTGATCTTTTACTTAAACAATCCGATAAAAACATACTAAAAACAATCCTCTTTCAAGTTTTCTGTAACCAATTGTACAACCTGACGGATATTACCCTTACAAAAATATATGCAACAAAAAAATGCCATGAAAAGATAAATTCAAGAATTATTAGTAGTTTTGTGCCAATTTGTTACTATATCAAACATTTTAATTACTAATAATATATGATAACATTTGTATTAAGCCTGTTTGCTCTTGTAATAGGCTATTTTATTTACGGTCGCATTGTAGAACGAATCTTCAGCCCGGACGACCGACCTACTCCAGCCGTCAGTATGGCAGATGGAGTTGATTACGTCGTACTTCCCGGATGGAAGGTTTTCATGATTCAATTCTTAAACATCGCCGGAACAGGTCCCATTTTTGGTGCTATCATGGGAGCAAAATTTGGTCCGTCTGCTTACTTATGGATTGTGTTCGGCTGTATTTTCGCCGGAGCTGTTCACGATTATCTAAGCGGAATGCTTTCTATGCGCCACGGAGGAGCCGGTCTTCCGGAACTTGTAGGTGCTTATTTGGGCAAACGTACCAAAAAAGTAATGTTAATATTTTCGGTTTTTCTTCTACTCATGGTGGGAGCAGTATTTGTTTACAGCCCTGCTATCATCCTCGGCAAACTTTGTAGCGATTCGATCACGTGGGTTTATATATGGTGTATCATCATTTTTATTTATTATTTCCTTGCAACAATGCTACCCATTGATAAGATTATCGGACGCATCTACCCGCTGTTTGCTGTTGCAATGCTATTCATGGCAATAGCATTAATGGTTGTATTGTTTATAAAATGGCCGTCCTTACCTGAATTGAGCGATGGATTAAAAAACATGAATCCTTCGGCCGGGTCTATTTTTCCCTGCCTGTTTATTACCATTGCATGTGGAGCAATCAGTGGCTTCCATGCAACGCAAAGTCCGCTTATGGCACGTTGCATAAAAAGCGAACGCCAAGGTCGCCCATTGTTCTATGGTGCCATGATTACCGAAGGTATTGTTGCACTGATATGGGCAACTGTTTCCATGTATTTTTTCTATGGAGGTGCAGCACAAGAATTAGGAGTAACACCCAATCAACAAGCTCCAGAAGTTGTAACGACCGTATCACAAGGATGGTTAGGATTGTTTGGCGGTGCCTTAGCCATTTTAGGTGTGGTAGCAGCACCTATTACCAGCGGTGATACAGCATTACGGAGTGCCCGACTTATTATTGCCGAATTTCTTCATTTGGAACAACATAGCATCCGCAAACGTATCTACATCTGTATTCCGGTATTTGCCGTCACATTAGGTCTGCTATGGTATAATATTGCAGACGAAAATGGTTTTAACATAATATGGAATTATTTCGGATGGGCAAACCAAACGCTTGCCGTATTTACGCTATGGGCAATAACAGTTTATTTAGCCCGTAAGAATAAATTTTATTGGATCACGCTGTTTCCAGCCATGTTTATGACAGCCGTATGTACAGCATTTCTACTCATTTCGGATAATGCTTTCGGACTTCCGGCCATGGTCGGCAACATAGCAGCCATTATTATTTTCATAACTTCAGGTTTACTTTTTGCAATATGGAAAGCAAAAGCAACCCAACCAATTCGAAAAGAAAAATAAAAAAGCAAACAATAAGAGAAGAGGCTTCTTCAACATGAGAATTGAAGAAGCCTCTTCTCTTAATATTAAGATATTTGCAAATACTATTTCCCTCTATACCATCTCTTTTACAGCATGTAAAATCATATCCACAGCTCCATGTATTCCTATCCGATCGGTATTGATCACAAGGTCGTAATTGTTTACATCAGTCCACTGTCTGCCGGTATATTTCCAATAATAATTGGCACGTCCTATATTTACTTGTTCTATTTTCTTAGCAGCTTGTTCCTCTGTCAGATTAAACCGCTGTACAATTTGTTTAATTGCAAAATCACGACCGGACATGATAAAAACACGAAGTACATGCGGATTGTCACGAAGAACCCAATCCCCTAACCGACCAATAATGATACATGAACCATTGTGTGCCAGTCCGCGAATCGCACGACTTTGATTTACATAAAGAGCATCTTCTTTCGAAGGATTTAAAGATGCAGGTATTCCGCTATCGGTAAATATACATTCCCATAAACGAGGGGTAGAGATATTCTGTTCGTTTTCTTCTACATATTGAGACGTATAACCCATCTGTAATGCGGTCTGATCGATAATCTGACGGTTATAGCAAGGATATCCTAAACGGTGTGCCAATTCCTCTCCTACTGCATTTCCACCACTTCCATACATACGGGCTATCGTAATTATACAGTTACCTCCCCATTCATCGGTTGAAGTTTCGGTTGTGGCAAGACGTTCGTTTTTCGGAATGAAGATTTTATCCAACCATAAAATATGAGGTGAAAAGAAACGGACCATAAGCCCGACATAAAACATAGAAACCAATGTCCCAATGCCTACCATCTTCCAGTTCCACTCTCCCCAATAAATAAACATAAAGACGATACCAATACATACTAAAGCCGTATCGGAACAGATTTTTACTTTCCCGAAATCTTTATTCAAAAACTTAGATAAGGCAAGCGGAAGACCTTCGCCTGCAAGCATCAGAGAATCGCAACGTACTTCGCAAGCGATACCAAACGCAAGAATAGCACCTCCTATAAGCAATTCTATGAAACGCAACGGATAGCCAAGCATAGGATTCATGTCGAATGGTACCTGCAAAAAGCCAGTCAACCACATAGTCAGATCGGTATAAAATCCAAACAGAAACGATACCAATATCTGCATAAACTGGCGTTTTTCAAAATCTTTCCGTAAAAGTAACACTTGAAGCAGAATAAAAAACACATGCATGAAAATGGTCAGTTGTCCCATTGAAAACTTCATGCCCGGAATAAGTGAAAGGATATAAGGAGGTGCCGATATAGGCGATGAACCCAAATTTGCCCGTATAGACAATGACGTTCCTAAAGCAATTACAAACAAAATTATTACAAAACTGGCATAGCGGCGCATCCACTCTGCCTTACTTCTCTTAATATTCATGTTCTTAAATCATTAAAAGCACATAACAAAAGTACATAAAACAATACACTCTCACAAAAGTTGTCTTCACCTTTTATACAACTTTACCAAACGAAAAATAAATATTTCATCGCCTATAAAAAGAAATAAGCAGACGTTTTTTTTACCTTTCACGAAAAACTTGTATCTTTACACATATTCATCCGTGTATGAAGTTATGCTGTTTCTGATATAATTAACTCTTAATGTTATGAAAACACTTTATCGATTTATCTTCTTTTTTTGTCTTTCATATTCTTCCCTTCCCGGATATACACAACAAAACGAAACATATTTTATAAAGCATGTTAGTTTTCCTGAAGGTGCCTCTTTAGCACAAAAAACAGACATGGCTGCACGTCTGATTCCTACCCGGCAACAGTTGGAATGGCAAAATCTGGAACTGACAGCTTTCCTACACTTCGGCATAAACACTTTTACCGGAAATGAATGGGGAAACGGAAAGGAAGACCCGAACCTATTCAATCCCACCGAACTAAATGCAGAACAATGGGTAAAAAACCTTAAAGAGACTGGCTTCAAAATGGTCATTTTAACAGCGAAACATCACGATGGATTCTGCTTGTGGCCTACACAAACCACAACACATTCGGTAGCATCGTCTCCATGGAAAAAAGGAAAGGGGGATGTGGTAAAAGAAGTACGCGATGCTTGTGCCAAGTATAATATGAAATTTGGCTTTTATTTATCGCCATGGGACCGACATGCCAAATGTTATGGCACACCACAATACAATCAATATTTCATAGAACAACTGACAGAATTACTTACCAACTATGGGGAAATACATGAAGTATGGTTCGATGGAGCCAATGGTGAAGGACCTAACGGAAAGAAACAAGTGTACGATTGGGAAACTTTTTACCGAACTATCCACAGCCTGCAACCTCATGCAACTACGGCAATTATGGGCGATGACGTCCGCTGGGTAGGAAATGAAAAAGGCATAGGACGTAAAACAGAATGGAGTGCCACAGTTCTCACCCCCGGTATGTACAAACGCTCGGAAACTAACAACAAAGCATTAGGTATATCTAATACATCGGAAGACTTAGGAAGTCGGAATATACTGGACAAAGCAGACGAACTCTTTTGGTATCCTTCGGAAGTAGATGTATCAATCCGCCCCGGATGGTTTTACCACGCAGAAGAAGACAGTAAAATAAAAAGTTTGAAACAGCTTACCGATATTTATTTCCAGTCGGTTGGTTACAATTCCGTACTTCTGCTGAATATCCCGCCCGACCAACGTGGATTAATCCATGAAAACGATATTGCCCAGTTAAAAGAATTTGCTGCATACAGAGAAAAAACCTTTGCTATCGATTTTATCGAACATGGAAATGCATCTTGGAGTGCTTCTAACGGAGATAATCGGGTATATATCTTAAAACCAAACTCGAAAATCAATATGGTGCTCCTGCAAGAAGATATTTCAAAAGGCCAGCGCGTGGGAAAATTTACGGTTGAAGGATGGATAAACGGAAAATGGTGCATACTCTGCAAAGGAACAACAATAGGTTATAAACGTATGTTGCGCTTCGATGAAACATCTATCGACAAGTTGCGTATCACCATTTTATCATCACGCAAAAATGCAAATATCTGCAAAGTTGCTGCTTATTACGCAGAACCTATACCCGAAGAAAATAAATAATATGTTATCAGTCTTCTTTTATCTGTATCAAAACATTTGCGATAATAGCCGTAAGTCCACCGGTTGTAATACCGGATGAAAAAATATTACGCAACGTATCAGGAAGTTGACACAAAATGTCTGGAACTAATTCTACGCTCAGCCCCAACGAAAGACTAATAGCAATAACCAACGTTGCTTTCCGATTAATGGTTTGTGAAGCGATAATGCGTATTCCTGCTGCTGCTACAGTCCCAAACATAAGCAATGTGGCACCGCCCAATACAGGCTCGGGCATAAGAGAAAAAACTAACCCCACAGCAGGAAACAAACCCAACAATACCAAAAATCCGGCAATGTAATATCCTACATACCGGCTTGCTACACCTGTAAGTTGTATCATTCCATTATTTTGAGCAAAGACAGAGTTTGGAAAAGCACACAGCATACCCGAAAGCATTGAGTTAAAACCATCTGCCAATATACCTCCCGATGCACGTTTCATGAACGTTTCTCCTTCTACTGTCTCGCCGGAAATAAGTGAATTTGCAGTAATATCGCCAAATGCTTCTATGGCTGTTATCATAAAAATCAACCCCAAAGAAATAACAGCCGACAGACTGATATCCAATCCAAACCGGAAAGGATGAGGAATGGTTATTCCCCCATAACTCTGAATGGAAGAAAAATCGATAAGTCCCATGATCCATGCTACAATATAACCTGTTGCCAATCCAATAACAATAGAACTCATACGTAAAAAGCGGTTACTGCTCCGATTGAACACGACAATCAAAACCAATACCAACGCTGCCAGTCCCACATGTTGAATACTACCGAATGTTCCATCTGCCTGTGCTACCGTTCCTCCACCACAAGCCGTAATTCCAACTTTTATAAGACTCATACCTATCAGCGTCACAACAATACCCGAAACTAATGGGGTTATGACACGCTTAGTATATTTCAACAATCGGCTGATTACCATTTCTACTGTCGAAGCTGCCATACACGACCCGAAGACAAGCCCTAAGCCTCCAACTGTACCTGCCGCTATAATAGGACCGATAAACGAAAAACTTGTACCTTGAATACATAATAATCCTGTACCTAAACATCCGAAACGTCGGCACTGTATAAACGTAGCTATACCGGATGCTATGAGTGACATCGAAACCAAATATGCCGTTGTTTCAGCATCTAAGCTTAATGCTCCCGATATGATGAGCGGAGGAGTTATTATAGCTACAAAGATAGCAAGCAAATGTTGTAGAGCGGCAAAAACAGCTTCCCGGAAAGGAGGACGGTCATTCAAACCATATATTAACCCGTTTTTACATAAATCCTCGCGAGATTGCTCTTTCATCTTTTTTCAAAAACCTATTTTAATTTGATTTCGCAATTATCTAAACTTTCAATAATAGCAAGCGATTCTACTTTTATGCCCTGTTTACGCAACTCATCGCCTCCATGTTGGAATGCTTTTTCGATAATAAATCCCATGCCAACCAGTTCGGCATCTGCTTGTTTTACCAAATCAAGAATTCCCTTTGCTGCATTTCCGTTGGCAAGAAAATCATCGATAAACAAAACCTTGTCGCCCTGTCCTAAAAAATCTTTACTGACACATACTTCATACGAATGTTGTTTCGTAAACGAATAAACAGATGTTACCAGCATATTTTCCATCGTACTGGGCTTTTTCTTTTTTGCAAAAACTACAGGAAGTTCCAACAAATAACCAACCATGATAGCCGGAGCAATACCACTTGCCTCAACAGTGATAATCTTATTGATTCGTGTTGAAGCAAAACGACGGACAAACTCTACACCAATCGACTTCATCAAAATAGGGTCCATCTGATGGTTTATGAAATTATCTACCTTTAAGATCCCACCGGGATAACATTTTCCATCCCTTAATATACGTTCTTTTAATATTTTCATACGTTTATTTTTGATAAGCTGAATTCAACTTGCAAATGCAACAGAATTCTGATTAATAATTTGTTTAAATTTTTCGTTTGGCGTGAGGTATCCAAGTCTTTTACGAGGTCGATTATTGAGTTTATT
>DXCG01000041.1 GCA_019116145.1 Candidatus Phocaeicola gallistercoris | reverse complement strand
GGGTTCTATCGGTGCATGTTCATATCCTGCTAAAGTATTCAAGGGAATGCGTATGGCTGGACACATGGGTTGCGACAGAGTGACTACTCACAACTTGCAAGTATTAAAAGTTATCCCCGAACACAATCTGCTTTTGATTAAGGGCTCTGTTCCGGGTTACAAAGGTTCAATCGTAATAATTGAGAAATAATGGAAGTTAATGTATTAAATATTAAGGGTGAGGATACCGGAAGAAAGGTTGTCTTGAACGACGCTATCTTCGGGATTACTCCAAATGACCACGCTATTTACATGGCTGTAAAGCAGTACATGGCTAACCAACGCCAAGGTACTCACAAGTCAAAGGAAAGAAGCGAAATCAGTGGTTCTACTCGTAAATTAGGTCGTCAGAAAGGTGGTGGCGGTGCACGTCGCGGTGATATCAACTCTCCGTTGTTGGTTGGTGGTGCTCGTGTATTCGGTCCGAAACCTCGTGATTATAGCTTTAAGTTGAATAAGAAAGTGAAACTTTTAGCTCGTAAATCTGCTTTGTCATACAAAGCTCAGGCTAACAACATTGTAGTGGTTGAAGACTTCACATTTGAGGCTCCAAAGACAAAAGATTTCGTAAATGTTGTGAATAATCTTAAAGTAGCTGGTAAGAAGTTGCTTATGGTTTTGCCGGAAGCAAATAAAAACGTATATTTGTCAGCTCGAAATTTAGAGCGTACGAATTTGGCGATTGCTTCTGCGCTGAATACCTATACGGTATTGAACGCAGAAACTCTTGTTGTTACGGAGAATGCATTGAAAGCTATCGAGGAAACCTTAGTTAAATAATTAAAGGAGGCAGATGTAATATGGGAATAATTGTAAAACCGTTGGTTACAGAGAAGATGACGGCAATATCTGACAAGATGAACAACCGTTTTGGCTTTATTGTGCGTCCTGAATTCAACAAATTAGAAATTAAGCGTGAAATCGAAGCTACGTATAATGTTACAGTGTTGGATGTAAACACGATGCGTTATCAGGGAAAGAATAAAACCCGTTATACAAAATCAGGCTTGCTCAAGGGTCGCAAGAATGCTTTCAAGAAAGCGATTGTAACCTTGAAGGAAGGTGATACGATTGATTTTTATAGTAATATTTAAATAGAAGATGGCAGTACGTAAATTTAAGCCCACAACACCGGGGCAGAGACACAAAATTATTGGTACTTTTGAGGAAATTACTGCATCGGTACCAGAAAAATCTCTTGTGTATGGTAAGCGTTCTACAGGTGGTCGTAACAATGTAGGTAAAATGACAATGCGCTACATGGGTGGCGGTCATAAGAGAAAATACCGTATCATCGATTTCAAGAGAAATAAAGACGGTGTTCCAGCAGTGGTAAAAACAATCGAGTACGATCCGAACCGTTCGGCTCGCATCGCTTTGTTGTTTTATGCTGATGGAGAAAAAAGATATATTATTGCTCCTAATGGATTGCAAGTAGGCAGCACATTGATGTCTGGAGCGAATGCGGCGCCAGAGATTGGTAACGCACTTCCTTTAGAGAATATCCCTGTAGGTACTGTGATTCATAACATTGAATTGCGTCCGGGACAAGGTGCAGCTTTGGTTAGAGCGGCTGGTAATTTCGCTCAGTTGACTTCGCGTGAGGGTGATTATTGCGTTATTAAGTTGCCTTCGGGTGAGTTGAGAAAGATCCTGTGTACTTGTAAGGCTACCATTGGTAGTGTCGGTAATTCAGACCATGCGTTGGAGTCTTCAGGTAAGGCAGGTCGTTCGCGTTGGTTAGGACGTCGCCCGCACAACCGTGGTGTTGTTATGAACCCTGTTGATCACCCGATGGGTGGTGGTGAAGGACGTCAGTCAGGAGGTCATCCGAGATCACGCAAAGGTTTGTATGCTAAGGGCTTGAAGACAAGAGCTCCGAAGAAGCAGTCTTCTAAGTATATAATTGAAAGAAGAAAGTAATAACAACTGATTTTAATTGAGAAAATTATGAGTCGTTCATTAAAAAAAGGTCCATATATTAATGTAAAACTGGAAAAAAAGGTGCTTGCAATGAATGAAAGCGGCAAGAAGTCAGTTGTTAAGACGTGGGCCAGAGCTTCAATGATTTCGCCTGATTTCGTTGGGCATACAATTGCAGTTCATAACGGAAATAAGTTTATTCCTGTTTATGTTACAGAAAATATGGTAGGACATAAGTTGGGTGAGTTTGCTCCGACGCGTACGTTCCGTGGCCATGCTGGTAACAAGAAAAAATAACAGGAGCTTTTTGGAATAATAAAAAGTGAATAATAATGGGAGCAAGAAAAAAAATATCGGCTGAAAAGAGAAAAGAAGCCCGCAAGACCATGTATTTTGCAAAATTGCAAAATGTGCCAAGTTCTCCGCGTAAAATGCGTCTCGTGGCAGACATGATTCGCGGTATGGAGGTGAACCGTGCACTTGGCGTTTTGAAGTTTTCTTCAAAAGCAGCTTCTGCAAAAGTAGAAAAATTGTTACGCTCTGCTATTGCGAACTGGGAAACTAAGAACGAGCGCAAGGCTGAGGATGGCGAACTTTATGTAACCAAGATTTTTGTTGATGAAGGAGTTACTTTGAAAAGAATGAGACCGGCTCCACAGGGTAGAGGTTACAGAATTCGCAAACGTTCTAACCATGTGACTTTGTTTGTTGATTCTAAAAATACTAATGATAAAAATTAAGAGTAGATGGGACAGAAAGTTAATCCGATAAGCAACCGTTTAGGAATAATCAGAGGATGGGATTCTAACTGGTACGGTGGCAAGAACTATGGTGACGCTTTGCTGGAAGACAGCAAAATTCGTAAATATTTGAATGCCAGACTTGCAAAAGCCAGCGTTTCAAGAATCGTGATCGAACGTACGCTGAAATTGGTGACAATTACTGTATGTACTGCTCGTCCGGGAATTATCATTGGTAAAGGTGGTCAGGAAGTTGATAAGTTGAAAGAAGAGTTGAAGAAGATCACTGATAAGGACATCCAAATCAATATCTTTGAAGTAAAAAGACCTGAACTTGATGCTGTGATTGTGGCAAATAATATCGCTCGCCAGGTAGAAGGTAAGATTGCTTACCGCCGTGCAATCAAGACGGCTATTGCCAACACTATGCGTATGGGTGCTGAAGGTATCAAAGTATTGATTTCAGGCCGTTTGAACGGCGCAGAAATGGCTCGTTCTGAAATGTATAAGGAAGGTCGTACACCGTTGCATACTTTCCGTGCAGATATCGATTATTGCCACACTGAGGCGTTGACAAAAGTTGGTCTGTTAGGTATTAAAGTATGGATTTGCCGTGGTGAAGTTTATGGGAAACGTGATTTGGCTCCTAACTTTACTCAGACGAAAGATAACGGCCGTGGCGGAAACGGAAATAATGGTGGCAAGAATTTCCGCAGAAAGAAAAATAACAATCGCTAACGAATTTGAATTTTAGGAATTATGTTACAACCGAAAAAGACAAAATTCAGAAGACAGCAGAAAGGTAGCGCAAAAGGAAATGCTCAACGCGGTCATCAATTGGCTTTCGGTACTTTCGGTATCAAGTCGTTGCAGACTAAATGGATTACCGGACGTCAGATTGAAGCAGCCCGTATTGCTGTGACTAGATATATGCAACGTCAGGGTCAGATTTGGATCCGTATCTTCCCGGACAAACCTATTACTCGTAAGCCGGCTGATGTACGTA
>DXCG01000040.1 GCA_019116145.1 Candidatus Phocaeicola gallistercoris | reverse complement strand
AACTCAAGTTTCTGATTTAGATTTTAGGCAGTTTGTGCATATGCCTGTAGTGCTTCCAGCCTCTTGTTGTTTTCGATAAGCTGACGCATCAGCGTGTCCTCATCTGCTCCAGTGAGTTCTGCAACTATGCCCACCACTTCAACAATTATTAGCCATATTTTCTCTACAACAGTCAGTTCGTAGGCTCCTGTATACACATCCTTGAAAAGTCCTCCTATGGTTTCGTAATCCAGACTTCTTTTCAGTAAGGCCAATAAGTTATACCGTATCATGACCAGCGAAACATGTGCCAGTTGGGCAGTGAAGTCCCGTGCGGAGCAATCGGCCAGCCCAAGCAGTCGTTTGCTATCGGCAAAGAAGACTTCAATGGCCCAACGCATGGCGTAGATTTCGTATGCGCGCATGAAATCAACCGATGTATCGGTAGTGAGCAGCATTCTCCATCCCTCAGCTTTGCCGCGCCGGCAGAAGAACAGACGGACCTGCCGTGTGCCCAGTTTCACATCGGTCATGGCATAGTGAATATGGTAACGTCTGCTGTACCTTATCTGTCTTGAGGATGAAAGCCTGCCGAGAATGGATCTGGCTGAAAGGTCTCCCCATGAGGTGGAATACTTTGTATTACCCATTTTCGCCATGCCAAGCAGATGAAACTTCTTATGGCAGCTGCATACAAAATCCACAAGCCCGGTATTTGTAAACCAGCTGTCCACCAGCAGATAATCAAAAGGAATCCTGTAGCGGATAGCGGCCTTGACCATCTCTATCAGCTTCTCGCCCTTACCCATGAAGTATTCTTCTTTACGTCCGGCTGCGTGGGAGCCTGCATCGCGTTTACGCTCATAGCGCCTTTTGCGTTGTTCGGCCGTCATCCCCTGTTCCTTGCCTTCCACTTTACCCTTCTCGCCATGAAGGGAAACGTCGAGCATGAACTGGGTGCGACCATCGCTCCAGCACAGCATGAGGGCCTTATACCCGAGAATACACTTCTGATGTATATGAGAGAAAATCTTGCCTATTGCCTCCATCCGGAATCCTGTCTTGGGCAGATCGGAATCATCAGCTATAAGAACAGCCGGAAGATGACTCTTCTTGAAATCCTTACGGCAGGTGATGGAAGAGACAAGCGTAACGGACATACGGTAAATCAGCCTGCGCCAATTGATATGGTCCTGTGCCATGAATGAATAGAACACATCCTTTCTGCCGCCAAACATACGATTGAGTATGGAGTTTTTATAATGTGAGAAACCTTTTATGGCAAAGAATGGCATCAGTACGATAAGTTGGAATACCTGTAGATTGGTCAGTTGGCAGTTGCTCCTTTTATTACCGCCCAGACTGCGGTTGTCAAAACGGAGGGAGACAAGAAGGGTGGAAAACATATCCATGATGGAACTTTTTCGTTTTTCACTGAAAAAATTCTTGAGTTCTGACGGAATATTAGTATATTTGCTCATGGCTTTGAGATGTGGAATTAGTCGTTTGGGAGCTACTAATTTACTCAATTTCTGTTATATACAGAAATTCTCAAAGCCTTTTTTATTTACTTCTCATCGAAATATTCTAAATCCGAAACTTGAGTAAAGAATATTGCAGAAATCCTTATGAACAAAGCTGCATTCTCAATAACATCAATCTCTGAGGAATCAATAAACAACAGAACCAATTCTTTTGAGAAACTCCAAACAATTATATTCAATATTAAAACACATACTATTACTATTTTTAAAGCTGATTTTATTCCTAACCATATTCTTTCAGGTTTTCCGGCACCATAGTTCTGTCCACTATAAGTAGCCATAGCTATACCAAGACTTTCAAGCAAACAGACAAAAAATATTTTAATTCTCATTGCGGAAGTATATGCAGCAATATAAACAGTTCCAAGAAAATTATTGGCACTTTGCAGCATAATCATCCCTATAGCTATTATTGAAACCTGCAGTCCCATAGGAATACCTATATACAATAACTGCCTTGCAATTCTTAAATCAAATTTTTTATCGTGTTTGGAACCCTTAAGTATATCATACTTTCTGTAAATGTATATATAACAAAGTAAGGCTGATATTCCTTGTGAAAGCACCGTTGCAATAGCTGCACCAGTTACACCCCAATCCAATAAGAGAATAGTCAATAAATCCAATAATATATTTATCAGAGTTGATAAAGCCAAAAACAAAAAAGGTGTTCTACTATCTCCAATAGCACGTAGAATACTTGAAAAAAGATTATAGAAGAAAGTAAATGGAATACCCAAAAATGTAATGAGCAAATATATATAAGCTTTATTCATTATCTTTTCAGGAGTTTTCATCCAACCCAATATATCCGAGCACAACAGGCTTGTTATTATGGCAATCATTATAGACATTACTGCTGAAATCTTCAGACTAATAAAAATATATCTACGCAATGTCAAATAATCATGTGCACCAAATTTCTGAGCCATAGGGATTCCAAAACCACAACAACAGCCTGTACAAAATCCCAATATAAGGGTTATCACAGAAGTACCTGCACCAACAGCCGCAAGAGAGTTTATACCTAAAAATTTACCAACTATTACTGCATCAACTATAGAGTATGTCTGCTGGAGAAGATTGCCCAACAAAAGAGGGACTGTAAAATTAATCAAAACAGTCAATGGAGATCCAGATGTCATATCTCTATTACTTGCTATTTTCAACATACCAGAATTTATATACTTAAAAATGACTACTAAATAAAAAAATCCCCCAGACAGGGGATTCCTTCATTTAGATCTTACTACAATATAAAAACAGTATTCTCAAGCTATATCATAAAATCAGTTAGCTTTCAAATACATATCTTCTAAACATTGTATTCCTGATTGTGTTCTAAATATCTTATTTCTTACATTCTCAATCATTTCAGCAGAGAATCCATCCTCGAATATATTAACAAGAAAGTCTGCTTCAACAAGCAACTGATAATCTATTCCACTGATATTTGTATATGTGTGATGATGACCGACTAACCAACAAACCCGTTCTATCTGTTCACATGTATAATTACCTGTTTTTATCAAGAGTTTCTCCGCTTCTGCCGGACCTTCAAGTTCCTGGTGTTTTCCATCACAAACTCCATACTTCTGTTCACATATACGTATGCCAATATCATGAACAATTGCTGCTGTTTCAAGAATAAAAAGAGTTTCTTCGTCCAATTGTTCTTGTCTTCCAAGCAATGAAGCAAAATTATATACTTTGATAAAATGTTGTATTCGTTTAGCATCGCCCCGATAGTATTCTATCATAGAGGAAATTAGCTGCAAATGTGTTGTATTCATAATTTCATTCTGTAAAAATAGGATTTACGTCATAATTAATCATCTTACCCATTCTCTCTCCAATTTCTCAAATTGAGGAAATAGAATATTATTTTCAATGAATATATGCTCAAATAAATCCTCTACAAACGTTTCCAGTTCAACCATCATCTGTTCATAATTTATACAAAGATTTTCATCCGGTACTCTAAAACCGTTTGTAATCTTTCTCAAATGCATATAGCGCATCCTTTCATTTTCATGCTCCATTGTCATTACTCTGATAGGATTTGAAATTGTTCCACAATGCATAGTCTCTATATATTCTTCATTATGTGAAGCATCGAACAATTCATACAAATATGGGAATAACACACTCTCTTCTTTCTGAAAATGCGATTCCAAGTCGTGCATTGACAACTTAACCTGATTAAACAATTCATTTAATTCAGGATATTCCATTCCATAATTGTCCTTCACATTCTCAATCATAGAAAGAAGATAAGCCCCTTTTTCCTTTGTATTCCTGTGATGATACTTTATAATATAATCTAAAAGCAAATCTAAAGGCCATAAATAAAATGGTGTTCCCTGATGTGATATATTTTCCAAATCGTGGAGGACTTCATCTATATTAGCACTATTTTCTCCAGATAAATCTTCCAAACTCATATTTCCATTGCAATAGTCTATCCCATATCTGAAGAAAACAGACGCACTTGCAGAGTTTTCTAAGACAATATCCTTTACTTTCTTACATCTAAGTTCCATAAAATCAATATCTATTTTAAAATATTATGCAATAATCATTTTATATATCAAGATTTCACACTCTAGATAATTAATAACATCAAACAATATATCACCTATTATTTCTGTCTTGAGAGATATTCATTCTATATCTGAGATTTTCTTTCTGTAATTTAGTATAATTCTTGTAGAATGGAAAAACCGGCCCAAAACCTGTCCCGAAAGAAAATTTTGCTCCATAACTTATGGCCTTATGAATAAAATCTTCAGATTTATCTATTGCATCAATAATATTCCATCCTCTTGCTAAATAAGTAGCAATAGATGATGCGAACATATCACCCGTTCCATTCACATTCTTTGTTTTAATTATAGGTTTAATATATTCCCTAAAATCACCATTTTGTGGACAATAAAAATAATCTGCAAGTTTATCTTTATATGGCACAGATTTTATTATCACAGAATTACCCCAAATAGAAAGTTCCTTCAAGTCGTCTAGAATCCCATGTATATTCAATTTTCGCCCGAGTAGAATCTCTGCCTCTCGCATATTAGGTGTAATGATAGTGGCTAGTGGCATCAGTTTCTTTTTATAACAAAAAATAGCTTCATCTTCAAGAAGTTGATCACCCGAGGAACTAACCATAACAGGATCTACCACCAACGGTATACCAGCATAGTTTTTTATCGTCTCAGAGACTTTCAATACCAAATCTTTCGAATACAGCATTCCAGTCTTAATACAGTCGGCCTCGACATCCTCCATAAAAGACTGTATTTGAGACACTACCATATCAACAGGTATTAAACAAACATCCTTTACATGCTCTGTATCTTCATCAACAACACATGTGATAGCCCCTGCAGCGTATCCTCCACATGCAGATATTGCCTTGACATCTGCCTGTATCCCTGCAGAGCCAAGAGGTTCACTACCTGCTATAACAAAAACCCTGTAAGGGACCTTTCCTTCCTTAATCATTCTTACATCCTAATTTATCCAAACAACATACTAACTTATCAATGAAATAATCAACTTCCGACTTTGTAATACATAATGGAGGCAATATTCTCAGAATATTCCTACCAGAATATCCGGTAAAGATATGGTGATTGAACAGAAGCATCTCTCGGATCTTTGACACAGATATGGCAAACTCAACTCCTATCATTAGCCCACGTCCTCTAACATCAGTGATTAATGGCGATTCAATAGAACGCAGTTTGTGTATGAAATAATCTCCCACATTATTTGCATTTTCTATCAGGTTTTCAGTTTTCATGACCTGTATCACCGACAATGCAGCAGCACACCCAAGATGATTACCGCCAAATGTAGTTCCAAGCATTCCCTTACGAGGTTTGAAAACGTCACTTATCAGAACACCTGAAAATGGAAAGCCGTTGGCTATACCTTTGGCTACAGTAATGATATCCGGTTTAATGCCACTCCATTGATGAGCAAAGAACTTTCCTGTACGCCCGTAGCCAGACTGTATTTCATCCATAATTAGAATTGCGCCATATTGTATAGTCAGCTTACGCAATTCTTTAAGAAAATCATCCTCTGGAACTCTTATTCCACCAACCCCAGAAATACCTTCTATTATTACAGCACAAACATCTCCACTACGCAATACACTTTCCACCTCAGCTATATCCATTCCTGAAAAATATACATTATCATTGCAATTAAGAGGAGCTGTGATCAAAGGATTGTCTGTTACCTCTACTGCTGCTGATGTACGACCATGAAAAGAGTTTCTGAATGCTATCACCTTTTTCTTTCCGGTATGGAACGAGGCTAGTTTAAGGGCATTCTCATTTGCCTCAGCTCCAGAATTTACAAAAAATGCACTATAATCAGAATACCCGGAGATTTCCCCCAATTCATATGCAAGCTTCTCCTGAAGTTTATTAACTACTGAGTTAGAGTAAAACATCAGATTCTGCATCTGCTCATACATACATTTTACAAGGTACGGATGAGAATGCCCTATTGATATTACAGCATGTCCACCATAAAAATCCAAATATGAATTACCGTTGTCATCGTAAACATAACAACCAGAACCCCTAACAATATTTATAGGGAATATAGAATAAACATCAAACAAATTCATAATCTAATATTTTACTACTCCATCCTTCCATACTTCATTTCATCGCCATTCTTATCGTATTGTTTACGCTTGCCTGTTGGAGGAGCCGACAAGGTTACTTTGACTACAGCTGTACGATGAAGGCTTCTTTTAACTGCTTCCTCAAAAGCGTCCATGTGTTTTGGCAGAAAGCGTTGGCTAATTAATCTCAATGCCAAAATCTTTTCTTCATTATCAGTAACAACCTCAGCTTTTCCAAATGCAATAGCCGAACGGTACTGAAGAGTGAAAGTTCCATCTTTAGGACCAACCGTAGGTTGGCATTTTGTAACAGCAGAAAGACATACTTCTGGATTTACTGCTATAGCATCAAGTTTATCACCTTCTGGAGCACAATGAAAATACCAAATATCATCACCATTACTGGCCAAAGATAATGGTACTCCATATGCAGTACCGTCCGGTCTTGTAAAACTAACCGTTATATATGGAGCTTTGCGCATTATTTCCAATGCCCAGTTGCTGTCCATTTCCCTACTTACTTTTCTCATAAAGTTCTAAATATGCTTAAATATTTGCCTAATATTACAGGTAAGAACAACCTCTGTTCTATTACCTAGGTATAAAATATTCTATAACTATACGACAAAATTACCTTAGATGAAAAAAATACGATGTAATAAAAATGACACCATTGATATTTATTAGAGAAAATACCTGATGAAATAATCAATCCAATACATTTTCATTCTTAACCGTATGTTTTATTCAGCGAATATTTTAAATCTAAACTTTTGAAAAGCATATAATATACATACATGAAACTTCATCTATGAATAAAACACTATGTTCACATAATCCTCAGTAATCTGATAATCAGATTGGATATTAGTCCGGATAAAGTTTCATAATGTCGGCAGAAAATACTAACTTTGTACATTTTCAAAAAGAATAAGATTATGGAGACAATTGAATTTAATGACTATTATAAAGATATATTATTCTCAATACCACTATTCCGTGATTTAAATACTCATATAAAAAAGAGAGTCATTCAGGAACTTGATTTTAATTTATTCAAGATTCAAAATAATGAAATAATTGCAGAACAAGGAGAAGCCTGTTCCAGGCTATATATCTTATTAAAAGGAGAATTAGAGGTCAATATTATTGATGCAAATGGCAATGAGGTTCTAATCGAAAATATTGTGGCCCCACGTGCATTTGCAACTCCTCATTTGTTTAAAGAAGACAACAGATTCCCCGCAACATTTAAAACGATTGAAGAATCTATACTTCTGACAGCTACAAAGGATTCCACATTCCGTCTCATCAGTGAATGTCCTGATATTTTAAGAAGTTTTCTTTGTGTATCCGGAAAATGTAATATATGTACAACTGTACGTTTGGATGTTTTATCCAGAAAAACAATTAGAGAACGTATCCTAGTATATCTGTTTAAAAAGCAGGCTAAAGACTCTAATATCATTAAGATGCCTCATACTTTAACGCAGCTGGCTGAATATTTGAATGTTACAAGACCTGCATTATCAACTGAATTCAATAAAATGGAAAAGGAAGGATTAATAAAAAGAATACCTAATGGTAACATAGAATTAAACTTGGCTAAAATTAAAAGGCCCATATAATATCAAGATTAATTTCAATTATAATAGAAGACCTGACAAATAGCTCATTTACTTTTATTTCATGACTATTTGCCAGGTCTTCTATTTTCTACTTACAGTAAATTATATGTAATTTACTCAATTGAGCGTTCTGTTTAATATACATTTTATTATCGAAACTTGAATTCAGAATAATTACCACCAAAACTCATACAGGAATCGTCACTTACAAAAGATTTGTGGGTTTATATTCAGTGATATCCATCCCCAGTCTTGCCAGCTGTTATGGTTACCTCCTTTTACAATATCCATTGTTGAAGTCCCGAACATTACAGAATAGCCTAAAGACAAACTTACATCCTTCATTATCTTCCAGTCCAGCTGATAATCAATTTCAGATCCTAATGAACGTTCCAGATTTTCAAGTTTCACAGCTGTAGCAAAATAATGATAATTCATTCCCATCGATACTGAAGAAGACACCTTATAACCAACTCCAATCTGAGTATCGGAAAGCCCTGGGTTATAACCTCCAATAAAATCAGAAGCATAGAAATAATCCATTGCCCCATAAAACTTATGGTGTGTTCCATATAATGGGTTGAAAGCCTTATATGTTCCGTCAGACTTATCATTTCCACTCAAGTAATCAGTTCCAACATTTACAGACCAGCTTTTATTTATATTATATGAAGCACGTGCACTACCCATAAAAGCTGATACTGAACGTGATGATACATTCTTGCCGAACTGATAATAAAATGCACCGGATAAATTCCATTGGCCGGGAGCATATTTAATGTATGTTCCGAATGTCTGCATATATTGAGTGTCAGATTTTCTTGACTCAGCATCGCCTCCCTCCTGACCAAGATTCATTGCCATAATTGAAAACTGTAAAGGGGTTGAAGCAAAATCATAATGATACCATAAAGTCTGCATATTCTTATACAGCTTTGTCTTGCTGCTATCATAGAATGTTCCTCCTATAACATTCTCGTCATTCTGATTAAATGCAAATATACCATGAAGCTGATGCCCATTTTTTCTATATCCAATTTTCAGAGCATCGTGATAACGTCCGGCTACATTCCAGTCCAACCCTCCGAGAATACGCTCATCGTCATACGAAAGAGCCTGTCTTCCCAACTGCATAAACCAATAATCATTAAATTCAAATGCAGCCCATGCTTCATTCAATATGAAACGGCCGTTCTTATCCACCAAGGCATCCTGTCCCCATACACCTACATGCTGAGCAGAGAATTTCAGAGAAAGGCGTTGACGTTCATATCCCAATGAAAGTCTGGCACGTTCATTTATAAAACCGGACGGCAAATCACCTTCATTACGCGGATACAATGCTCCATTACGGTATTCACCTCTTGTACGAATCTGGGCCGAAACAAAAAATTTGTCTTTTTCGTTATTTTCTTCCTGGGCATAAGAGATTGATACATTTCCTATAAATAAGAATGCTATCAACATAGATAAGTTTCTTCTTCTCATAAATCATAAGGTTTAATCAGTTCATATTATAAGTATGTATACTGCTACCTTGTGCAGACGGCAAATAATTTATTCCCCACCAGCACATCTGCAGAAACACAAACGATAACAGTAAAACATACAAGGATGCTTTCCGTTTATTATGCATTCCTATCCTCATATGTATATATGTGAGATATGAAAACCATGTAACTGCAGCCCATGTTTCTTTTGGGTCCCATGACCAGTAATGTCCCCATGCTTCCTTTGCCCATAATGCTCCGGTCAACATACCTAGAGTCATGAATGACAATCCGACATATACCAGGTTATCACACAAGGCCATTTCTTTGACATCGCCTTGATTTTTCTTTATCCATAAAAGATAAATTCCCATTATGGCCGAAGCCCCAAGCATAGCATAAGCAAACATGTATATAATGACATGAGGAGCAAACCATGGGCTTTGCAACGCAGGCATCAAAGCCTTATTGTGAATTTCAGGTTTAAGAATGTTTACACAAATGAATACTACAGACAGTATAGTACTGAATCCAAGTATCCATTTATACCTCCATCTCATATAGGTAATCAACCCAGCAAATGGCAGGAAAAAAGAATACCACAGACGGGTCTCTCCCATTGTGCGCAAAGGAGGTCTCTCCAATGAATACCACAACAAGACTATAAATGTTCCAAAGACAAGAAGTCCTATAAAAGTAAATGTACATGCTCGTATTTTGAATTCTTTAAAAGCATTCCATGAACCTATAATCCAGAACAATACAGACGCTATGGCAAAATATATAAACCAGTCCCAACTCATCATATTTCCCTATTTTCTAATTATTTTTCTTTTGGGCAGTGACAAACATACACACAGCACCAAACATCATCATTATAATTCCTACATAAACAGCCGGAAGCCAAGGATCTAAAACCAGTTCAAAAACACTTATATCACTCCAACGTCCTTTGCTTTCATCATAACTCAACTGATAAATCTTCCAGTTTTCTATATCTGCAGGTTTGTTTACTTCTATTGTTTTTTCCTGTTTTTTTCCGCTTTCTGTATATATAACTACATCTGAAGAGAAACGTCTGGGTTCTCTATCCGGCATTACCAGACTGCAAATACTATCAAGGCGAAGAGCCTGATATGGGAACAGAAAACTTCCACAGCTTACCCAACCACTTGCAGTTCGTTTCCCATCACAGGAAACAGCCTTCACGTTTACAGCATAAGTGGCTCCGGTACTTGGCCATTCAACATACCTTACAGTATCTTCTCCTGATACTGATGCAGCCATTTCTATTCTGTCCAATATTTCAAACTTCCACTCTGACAGCTTACCTGAATTTACCCCATCTTCCAGCAAAAGGTGTTCAGGTTTATCATATGGTAAAGCCTTTCCTGTAGAATTATCTATCAGCATCAGTTTCGGTGGGTATTCGTCTATACTGAAGTCCTTTAGTTCTATGGCTAACGGCAATTCATGTAAATTCCCGTTAATGTCTGTAGCACGCCATTCAGTCTGACCAATACGGGTATTCATAGTCAGCCTCTTCATGTCAGCACTTCCCAAAGTAGCTGAAACCAAAGCTATAAACAACCCTAAATGATTTAGCAGAAATGGTATTCTGGCAACACGAAATGAGAACAAATATTTTATAGAAACTAGCCCCACTATTGAAGTCATCCAAATATAAACCAGAATGAAAGGCCAAAAAGAAAGCATACTGTTAAATATGGAAAATCCGTCCGAAGAAACAGAAGACGGCATCTGTTTTATCATCCCCATAAGGAATGTCAGAAATACAACTGCTATCAATGATGGTACAGCTGCATTATATGACATTGTCCAGCGAACAAAATATAGCTTTTTCCTTAAAATATAAAGCATTATCAAAACCACAACATACACTGTTAAAATACATATATTAAGTGGCCAAGCAAAACTGCTCCAGTCAACAGCCCCCGTAAATAGATGCAAAATAAGACCTATGGCTATCAATCCGCCACAGGTCATTATTCCTTCTTTTACTCCCCAAGTATTCTTCCACATAAATATCAAATAATACGTCCGTTAGACTTTGCCTCTTTCAACCAACCTGGTACAGTCTTATTCATAAAACGCTCCTTTGCAGCTTTCTCTGCAGGAATATCCAGTCCAATAAATTTCTGAGCCTTTTCCTTGGTTGAAATATCAGGCATAGGTACATTGTCTGTATATCCATGTTTTGCCAATATCCTGGAAATAGACAATCTCGCCTGTAAGGCTCTGTCAAGTCCATGCGACAGGATTCTCTGTATTTCCTGAGGTGCATGGAATGCTGCTCCGTGTGATGCTACTCCAAAATCCCATCTCCACTGTGCCTCGCGCAGAAGCTTTAGAACAGGTTTCATTTCATTATCCGTAGCTCCTTTGTCCCATGCAAATTTGGCTTCTATATGTGCAGAAGCCAGTTCTTCTTCCAAACGGTTTCTTATTTCATTAGCCTTACGCTGACGTTCATAAACATTATTACGCAAAGTTTCCTCACTTTCACGGTGGCAAACCTGACATGTACGGTCTATCATGGCGAGAGGACTTTGGATATGATGGTCACTGAACTTCATACCGCCTTCACTCTTATACGGCATGTGGCAGTCTGCACATGATACTCCTCGCTGTCCATGAATTCCCATCTGGGATATTTCATAATCAGGATGTTGTGCCTTGATAATAGGAGCACGGCTCAAGGCATGTGTATAGTCAGAGAAATTGTTATCATCATAATATTGTTCTATTGTTTCCACTGTCATACCCTTGTCCCAAGGAAATGTCAGATATTTTCCATCTCCTTTGAAGTAATATTCTACATGGCACTGTGCACATACCAAAGAACGCATTTCCTGCGGTGTTGCCTTTGTTATATCTTTTCCCTGACGTGCAAATGCCTCAATCAAAGCCGGACGGCTTATATGAAGATCCATAGTTTCAGAATCGTGACAGTCTGAACATCCTATAGGATTTACAATCTCCGAGCCAAAAGCAGCCCATTTGTTGTTATAGAATGAATCAACACCTATTTCCTGCATCATACGTGGGACGTCAGGACTCTTGCATGTCCAGCAGGTAGATGGCTGAGGGCCGTCACTTTCACTTTCCGGAGCCCCTGTACGTAATGTTGCTCGTATATCCTCTATTGCATGCATATGTCCACGCGGTGTAGAAT
>DXCG01000039.1 GCA_019116145.1 Candidatus Phocaeicola gallistercoris | reverse complement strand
TGCTCATCGGTATTTGCAACATCATAGAAATTGCATACCTTTGTTCCTCGGTTATATGTTTGCTCATCTGCAACTTTTTTTTCTTTGGACGGACAATTAAAGCAAAGATAGCAAACTTTATCCATTCAGAGTGAGAGAAAGGGGGACATTGTCTCTCTTTCCTCTCTGAAAAATAAATGTTTTTATTGCTTATTATCCGCACCCAAAAAGTTGCATTTATAAGTTGAACTCAAGAAATATTGAAGCAGATAGCTAAGGGAAAGATGAGTAAAGAAATAGCGGATTGTTTTTCTATCAGCATTCATACTGTTAGTCGGCATCGGCAGAATATTTTGAAAAAGTTGCAAGTAGATAATTCTATTCAGGCATTGGAGGTTGCGAAAGAATTGCATTTAATTTGAAATATAAAATGAAGTAAGGATGATGTTGCATTTTGAAAGTGATTATTTAGAAGGTGCGCATCCGCTTGTTTTGGAACGGCTGGTGCGAACAAATATGGAGCAAACATCAGGGTATGGAACCGATGTGTATTGTGAGTCGGCACGTGAAAAAATACGGAAGGCATGTGGTGTTCCCGAGGCAGATGTTCATTTTATGGTAGGCGGGACACAAACTAATGCTACTATGATAACAGCAATGCTTTGTCCGTATGAGGGCGTGATAGCAGCCGAGAGCGGGCATATAAACCAACATGAGGCTGGTGCAGTGGAGGCCGGAGGACATAAAATATTGGCATTGCCGCATGTCGATGGAAAACTTTCGGCAAAAGATGTCGATTGTTATGTTAGCGATTTCTACGCCAATCCAAGTTGGGATGCCATGGTTGTGCCGGGAATGGTTTATATTTCACATCCTACCGAGTATGGAACATTATATACATTGTCTGAACTTCAGGAATTGTCCAATGTCTGTCGAAGGCATCATATTCCCTTGTTTTTAGACGGTGCTCGTTTAGGATATGCGCTTGTAGCGCATAATACAGATGTTACATTGCGGGCGATAGCCTCGCTTTGTGATGTGTTTTATATTGGTGGAACGAAAGTTGGTGCTTTGTTTGGGGAAGCAGTTGTAATACCTCATTTGGGAAAGATTCGTCAGTTACCGTCAATAATCAAGCAGCGTGGCGTATTGTTAGCAAAGGGGCGTTTGCTGGGACTGCAGTTCGATACATTATTTACAGATGGTTTATATGAACATATTTCTCGTAATGCCATAGCTATGGCTGATAAGATAGTGGCAGCATTGAAAGAACGAGGTTATCATTTTTTAGTACCTCCGCAAACCAATCAACTGTTTATTGTATTGGATAATGAGCGGTTGAATAGACTTTCGTCTAAGATTGGTTTTGAAATATGGGAGAAAATAGATAAAACGCATACAGCCGTCCGTATTGTTACAAGTTGGGCTACTCGTGAAGAATGTGTAGACGAATTGATAAAAATGTTATGAGGAAATAAAAAAAGATGAAGACCTATTTTTATATCTGTCTTCATCTTTTTTGTGTTTCTTAATTATTCAGAAGTCTTATACCATGATGCATACATCAGGTAGCCATTTGCAATCTTTTGATTTAATTCTTTGCTCTGGGCAGGGTCTACTCTTTTTATAAATTTAGCAGGAACTCCTCCCCAAAGAGTGTGCGGTTCGATAATAGTATTCGAGAGCACCAATGCGCCGGCAGCAACAATGGCACCTTCACCTATTACAGCATGATCGAGTAGGGTTGCTCCCATGCCAATGAGCGCATTGTCGTGGATACACGCCCCGTGAAGGGTAACATTATGTCCTATAGAAACGTCATTTCCTATTTCTACAGTCGATTTTTCGTATAACGTGTGCAATACACTTCCGTCTTGAATATTTACTCGATTCCCGATTCGAATGGAGTTGACATCTCCTCGTAGTACAGTATTGAACCAAATGCTGCAGTCGTTTCCCATTGTTACATCCCCAATGATGGTTGCATTGTCGGCAAGGAAACAGTTATTCCCTATTTGAGGTGTAAATCCTCTTACTGATTTTATTAAAGCCATGATATGAATGATTTTTGATAATTTAAATTTCACTGGTTGCTTTGCCCAGCCATATTTGTTCTTCTGTCGTAAGCAAAGGAGCAAGTTGTTGATATACTTTCTTGTGATATGTATTTAGCCATGTTTTCTCATCGGATGACATCATTTCAAGACAGATAGGTGTCTTGTCGATGGGGCATAGTGTGAGAGGCTCAAATTTGTAAAACGATCCGAACTCAGTTGTCCGTCCGGCTACAACTAACATTGTATTTTCTGTACGAATACCATACTGTCCGGTTTTATAGATGCCCGGCTCATTTGTGATAATCATTCCGGGTTGTAAAGGTGTAGGTACATTGTTCATTCTTATTTGATGAGGTCCTTCGTGTACATTGAGAAAGTGTCCTACCCCGTGTCCGGTTCCATGCCCGTAATTTATTCCGGCTTTCCACATAAACTGGCGTGCCAATATATCAAGTTGCGTGCCACAAGTTCCTTGTGGAAACTCGGCTTGCGATAAGGCGATAAATCCTTTTAATACTAAAGTATAATCGATGCATTGGTTTTTCGATACCGTGCCTAAAGCTATAGTGCGAGTGATGTCGGTTGTTCCATCGGTATATTGAGCACCGCTGTCCAATAATAAAAACCCTTCCGGCTTTAGAGTGGAAGCAGTCTCGGTCGTAGCTTCATAATGAACAATGGCTCCGTGTTCTTGATAGCCGGCAATAGTATCGAAACTGATGCCTTGGAAAAGTTCCTGTTGGGCGCGAAACGCATATAGCTTTTGGCTTATGCTGATTTCGGTTTCTTTTTCGCTTTTTATAGCATGTTCTAACCACATCAAAAAACGTACCATTGCTACGCCATCGCGTTTCATTGCCCGATAAAAGCCATTTATTTCGGTTGAGTTTTTAATTGCTTTCAAAAGGCAAACAGGTGATGGTTTCTTAACAATCATAGTATTTGCTTGTGCCTCCTTGTAAAGCATATAGTTGGTCTCGGGAGGAAGTTGGATACAATTCCCCGTATAATGTTTTATATCAGATTCTATTTGGTCGTAATTTTTTATCTGGATACTGTTCCTTTTTAGGTAATCTCTGATTTTGGGTGTGGTTTTTGCTGGTGAAATATAAAGTGTCGCGTTGTCGAAAGTAATGATCAGGTAACTGATAAATACCGGGTTGCAGTGTACATCGTTACCACGCATGTTTAAAATCCATGCGATTTCATCAAGTGCTGAAATTAAGATTCCATCAGCGTGGTTTTCTGCAATACAGTGACGAATGGTGCTTAATTTGTCAGAAACAGGTCTGCCAGCATATTCCATTGGAAGAATAAACGGATGATTATTGGGAAGGGGAGGACGATTTGTCCATATCTCATTGAAAATATCGTTGGTAGGAACTAATTCCAAATTATATGTAGCAAGTGCCGATTGCAATAACGCTGCTTCTTCATAAGTATTGACCCATCCATCTATTCCTATTTTATCGTGTGGGTTTAGTTCGCTACCTAACCAATCGGATATAGAAGGGGTTTCCGGCATTCGATCTTTAAATAGTTTGATACCAGAACCTTTAAGTTGCTCTTCTGCTTGAAGGAAATAACGTGAATCTGTCCATAATCCACCTTTATATAATGTAATGACAATAATTCCGGCCGATCCGCTAAATCCGGATATCCATTGACGGGTTTTCCAATATTCAGGGACATATTCGCCCGAATGTGGATCTGTGCTTGGAATGATAAATGCAGACAAATGTTTTTTTTTCATCAACGATCGTAAAGACGCGATTCGTTTTATTATTTTTGTATCCATGGCTTTTTGTTTTATGGCGGTTGATATGTGAAAAACAAAATTACGATTTCTATGTGATAATTGATAAAAACTGATGGAAAGTTTTGTAAATAAATAAAGTATGTGTAAT
>DXCG01000003.1 GCA_019116145.1 Candidatus Phocaeicola gallistercoris | reverse complement strand
CCGTATTGGCAAAGGCCGACACGGATTTCAGCCACGACTTCACTTTCTTGCGTTCCAGCATCTCCTTGAAATCGTAAGACGTACATTCTGCTATAAGTCTGTTATCGTGTATCTGCATGATTTTCTTGTTATTATAAGGGTGTAATACCCCAATATCGTTTACAAACATACGGAAAAAAGTCCGTTTCCCGTTCAATTAGAATGAGAAAAAACGGATTAGGAAGAAGAAATCTGCCGAAGAAGAAATCTTCGTAAAATCTATTCCTGAATGTGATTATATGATAGATTTTCCTAAGATTTTCTATACCTTTGTATTTGTGATAATTAATAACTAAAGGTATCGTGGCAAAGAATTTTGAAATACGGAACAGTACGGCAGAGTTTCTTACCTTTATTGCCGAGGGTAAGGAGAATGGTGTTCAAGTGTTGTATAAGGATGAAACAATTTGGGCAACACAAAAAGCAATGGCGACATTATTTGATGTAGGTGTTCCGGCCATCAGCAAACATTTGAAAAATATCTTTGAGAGTGGAGAGCTTGATAAGAATACGACTATTTCCAAAATGGAAACAGTCGTGAATAGGGGCTTCCGTGGAGAATCAAAAGAAGAAGTTGAGTTCTACAATCTTGATGCCATCATATCCGTAGGCTATCGTGTCAATTCTGTTCGTGCCACGCAATTCCGCCAATGGTGTACATACGTTCTACGTCAGTTTGCCATCCGTGGATATGTCATAGATAAAAAGCGGATGGAAAACGGCTCATTTATCGGAGAGGATTATTTTGAGCATCTGCTTGCCGAAATTCGTGAGATACGACTGAGTGAACGACGTTTTTACCAGAAACTTACAGATATATATGCCACGGCCATAGATTATAACAAGAGTGCGCCCACAACACGGCTGTTTTACAAAAAGGTGCAGAACAAAATGCACTATGCGGTACATGGGCATACCGCTGCGGAATTGATAGTTGACCGTGCGGATGCACAGAAAGAGCACATGGGCTTGACTACATGGGAGAAGGCTCCGGACGGTAAAATAGTAAAACCGGATGTAAGTGTTGCCAAGAATTACCTTAAAGAAAATGAACTGGAGGCAATGGGACGTATCGTCAACAGTTTTCTTGATATAGCGGAAGATATGGCGAAACGCCATATTCCGATGACGATGGAGGATTGGGCGAAACGTATTGACAAATTTCTGGATATAACGGACAGACCTATTCTTTCCGATGCAGGAAAGGTCACGGCTGAATACGCCAAAGAGTTTGCCGAAACGGAGTTTGAAAAGTATCGTGTCATTCAAGACCGCCTGTTTAAGTCCGACTTTGATAAATTGGATGACAAAGATTTGCCTTCACTTGATTTTACACCAGAAAATTCTTAATCAAAACTGCAAGATGAAACACTTAGATACATTTGTTCAATATAAACCAAGACATACCATAATTTTTATGGAAGTCCTTGAAGTGACCGATACTATCGATACCAAGGAAATTTGTAACGTGAGTTGGTATATGGTTTGCAAGGATGAGATTATCATACAATCCGATTTTCCGATGTGTGCAACCGATGGTGAGTTTGTGAACTTCGTACCAATACCTCGACATTCATTTTTGGAAGCGAGACGTCTTATTAAAAAGATAAGGAAAGAGCAAATGTTCGTTCCAAAAAATGACAAAACGGCTCCAAGTGAATTCAAACAAGCATACCGAAAAGCAAGAAGAAAAATAATCCAAATCATAAAGAAAGCGCAATAGCTTTTGTAGAAACCCTTAGTGATGCAGTTTTAGGTTAGTTTTAGGTTATCTTTCAATATTGATTTTTTCCTCGTTTTTCTTTCGTTATTTTCGGCGAAAAATCGTACTTTTGCGACACAGAGCTGTGGTTGCTTATGGATGCTTATTTTCGGGTTTGCATGATATTTGCAACACGTTCACGCAAGTCGCTGAGAGATATAACGTATTGATTTTGAGGAAGTGAAGTAAGTATCGGTAAACAACGATAACCAACCATAGGGAAATAGGGTGTAGCTCAATGAGTTACGCCCTATTTTTGTTTTTAAAAAGCGATAAGTTAGTGATAGAATAATGCAGGTTTTCCATAAGTATGGCTATTGCCAAAGCTGTAATTAATAAAATGGATACCAATATAAAGATTATCATGCGCAACGTCCTTCCATATTTATGGCTTTACAATAATGCGCCAATAACCAACCTTGTCAGAGCCTTCATGAACGAGAATGTCTCTATCACGCAACTCTTTGATACTCTTTTAACTGACCGTTTGGACACGCCAATTTTTACAGACATTGCTTCTGCAGTTATAGAAGGGTCGGAAATAACCAAGTCTATTATATTTTGCCCTGTCCGGCTAACTCTTTTGGATGCTTCTTCTCCTTTTTCACCGAACTTTTTTCATTTACACCGAAGGTTTTTCTCCGAACCTTCTCCGTTTACAAGGTACTTTTTGAGGGTACTACAATCCCACAATTTCACCTTCATCATTTACAAACATACGGAAAAAAGTTCATTTTCCGCTTAAGTGAAATGGGTAAAACGGATTTAGAAGCAAAATTCTCTATCTCAAAAGATCAATTATGAAATGATTAGCCCTTATCTGTAACTTTTTTCAATGCCGGACACATTACGGCTGAGTTCGCCAAACAATTCGCCGAAGCTGAGTTTGAGAAGTACCGCATTATTCAGGACAAGAACTTTTCTTCCGACTTCGACCGGTTCTTCGGCGACAGTCCTTTACCACTTGATTTTGCACCGGAGGATGAGTAAAAATCCCAATATAAGGAAAAAGCAACTGCTTCTAGGGAGAAACTCCCTGATGCTATTTTAGGTTATCATTTAACATTGGTTACTCTACCCAATATACCAATACAAGCTCGAAAAAACAAAAATCATTTGCAAACAAGCAGAAGTTTCCAAAAAAACTGTATCTTTGTTTCAAATATACTATCCGTCACAACAAGCGAAAGCGGAACAAGGT
>DXCG01000038.1 GCA_019116145.1 Candidatus Phocaeicola gallistercoris | reverse complement strand
TTCTTTCGCCTGACGGAATAAATCGCGTACACGCGACGCTCCGACTCCTACAAACATTTCGACAAAGTCTGATCCGGAAATAGAAAAGAATGGAACATCTGCTTCACCTGCAACTGCTTTTGCCAATAATGTTTTTCCTGTACCCGGAGGTCCCACTAAAAGGGCGCCTTTAGGTATTTTACCTCCTAAGCGGGTGTATTTTTGAGGGTCTTTTAAAAAATCGACAATTTCTTGTACTTCTTGTTTTGCGGCAGCTTGCCCTGCTACATCTTTAAATGTGATACGGTTAGCACCTTTTTCGAATAATTGTGCTTTGCTTTTTCCAACATTGAATACGCTTCCGGCTCCGCCCGGACCACTGCCTCCACTCATGCGTCGCATGATAAATATCCATAGTGCAATTATAACAATGAACGGAAGGGTATTCCAAAGGAACATGCTGAAATAGTTCGTTTTTTTCTCATAATCTATTTCACCGGTGAAATTCCCTTTTTCTTGTTGTTCGGACAAGTATTTGTCTAAAGCTTCGGAAGAAGGTATGTTTACTTGAAGCGAAGAGTTTTTCCCTATTTTAGTGGCTTCTTTATGGAAAACATCTACCATATGTTCCGGCTTGATATACATTTCTGCCGTATTGTTGTCGTAAGCAATGATTTTACTTGCATACCCTTTCGATACCATTTCCTGAAATTTGGTATATGTAACCTTTTTACTTATACCTCCTTCATCGGAAGAGAACCAGAGGAGAGCAAAAAATAAAGCTATGGCAACGTATATCCACATGAAGTTAAAACGCGGCACATTTAATTTAGGCTTTTTATTGTTATTGGGGTTTTCGTTCATAATAGTTTTTTTAGTCGTAGTTAATCGATATTGGGTATTGATGTAAGTTTTGCATCAGCCCATAAATGTTCAAGGTTATAAAAGTGTCTTGTTTCAGGTAAGAATACATGCACTAAAATATTCCCATAGTCCATGGCTACCCATTGTGCATTACGCATGCCTTCCATCCCGAAGGCTTTATTACCTGTTTTTCTTTGAACATTATCTTTTATGAAATCGGCTATAGCCATAACCTGACTGGTTGAATTGCCTTGGCAAATGATAAAATATTGGCAGATTGAGTCTTCTATGTCGTTTAAATCGGCTACGATAATATTTTTCCCTTTTTTTTCTTGAATGCTTTCTATAATTTTATTAATTAAATCTGTTGTTTCATTCATTGTGTGTGCGTTCTTAAAATTTATTTTAGTTGTTTGTTTAAAAAGATGAATAGTTGTGGCAAATATACTTGCTTTTCTGTATATTCCGAAAGAAAGTTTGCTAATAATCTGTTTCTTTTGTATTTTTTAGTTGCTTTTTTGCTTTTAAAAAAGAACTTTTTAGTATTCCCGATGGGACAGAAAAGATTTTGTGGTGAAAAAAACAAGAAATTTCTTAGAAAAAGTTTGTAAGTCCCAAAAAAGTTGTACTTTTGCATCGTTTAAAAATAACGGAAAGAAAATAAAGTTTGGGCTATGGTGTAATGGTAACACAACAGATTCTGGTCCTGTTTTTCTTGGTTCGGATCCGAGTAGCCCAACTAAAAAGGAAGCATGTTTCAAAACATGCTTCCTTTTTAGTTAGATGTTTTTAAAAAAAGCCAAGAGAAATTAGATAATTCATCTTGGCCTTTTAATGAAAATATCAGCGTCTTTTAAGGAATTAACAATGAGGAATCTCCGTAGCTGAGGAAACGGAATTGATGGTTTAGGGCATAATTGTATATTGATTTCCAGTCGCTGTTGACAAAAGCCGATACCAGTAACAATAGCGTACTTTGCGGTTGATGGAAGTTGGTGATCATTTGTTTGACAATTTTGTATGTATATCCCGGTGCAATAATTATTTGAGTGCTGGTATGCAATGCTTCCAAGTTGTGGCGGTTCATATATGAAAGAATAGCATTTAGTGCCTCTGTTGTAGTGGTATCCGGGTTTGTTTCATAAGGTTGCCATTGCTTTACGTGCAAATCGTCTTGGTTGACATCCGGATTTTGTATGATATTGTAGCCTATGTAATAAAGGCTTTCCAATGTCCGTACAGAGGTTGTGCCTACAGCAATAGCTTCTCCGTTGTGGGCAAGCAGCTTTTCTATGGTCGATTTGTTTACAGAAATATATTCCGTGTGCATTTCATGCCC
Source organism: Candidatus Phocaeicola gallistercoris (assembly GCA_019116145.1). Classification (GTDB taxonomy): domain Bacteria; phylum Bacteroidota; class Bacteroidia; order Bacteroidales; family Bacteroidaceae; genus Phocaeicola; species Phocaeicola gallistercoris. Next base: position 30,313 of record DXCG01000038.1, on the reverse strand, counting down.
TTCAATTTCTTTGCTTTTAACCGGTTTGAAAGTACCGGCTCCAACGTGTAGTGTTACTTCTTCCAAGTCTATGCCTTTGCGGGTTAAATTGTCGAGTACTTGTTGGGTGAAATGAAGTCCGGCAGTAGGAGCTGCAACCGAACCTTTTATTTTTGAATAGACCGTTTGATAGGTTTCCTTGTCGCTTTCTTGTGTTTCCCTATTTAAATAAGGTGGAATTGGCAACTCTCCGAATACTTCCAGAATATCGGCAAAAGTAATATGCGGGTCGTTCCATGTAAAATCAACCCAATGGCTTGTACCGTAGCATTCTTTACGAGTAGCGTTGAGTGTGATTGTGCGGTCTTTAATCTGAATATCTTTGTGTAGAGTACCTTCTTTCCATTTTTTCAGATTCCCAATCATGCACAACCAAGCTGCATGTTCTGTCTGCTGGAAATTGAGCGCATAATCGTTGGGTTGAATGGGCTCCAAGCAAAAAATCTCGATTAGCGCACCGGTTTCTTTGCGGAAATGCAGTCGTGCCTGAATGACTTTCGTGTTGTTGAAAATCATAAGCCTTCCTGTGTCTAAGAAATCCGGGAGAGAGTGAAAATGCGATTCACTGATGTTTCCGTGTTTGTAAATTAATAATTTAGAGTTGTCGCGTACCGGTAAAGGGAATTTCGCGATACGGTCATCGGGAAGAGAGTAGTTGTAGTCTTCTATTTTAATGTGTTTGGTATCTTCCATTGTCCTGAATGATAAAGTTGAATATGAGTTTGCAAAAATATACTATTCTGTTAAGATGGACAAAATTCTTTTTTCTGCAATCAAATCTTCTTCTGTCATTTGTGGAGATGGAATGTTGCATGTTCTGATAAGATCATTGGATTGACAGGTATAGTCATAATAGATTTTCTCTTTATCGTTCAGCTGGTTTTGTTTTTTAAGTTGTCCTTTTAGGTTTAAGAACTCGTTTCGGTCAATGCTTTCCGAATGTTTTATAAATAAAATACGTCGTGCTATGGGGTTATAGTTGTAGTCAAAACACATATAAAGTCCTCTTAAAAAAGGTGGTCGGTCGTACATCGGAAGTTTTAAGCAAATATGATATAAAGCCAATTGAGGAGCTAAGTTTTCATTGAACATAAGGTATAGATGGTTGTTTCCGTTCATCATGGCTATTCCCCAATGGGTTGTACCATAGACATTGTTATGTCCCACTTCTACGTATCTTCCGTTTTCGGAAGGGCAAATCAAGTAAGGTTCAATTTTTAGCGCATGGCTGCTAGATGAAATACTATAGCTGAAATAAATACCACTATAATTGATGATGTGATACACGCTTTCTTTTATGTTGGCTTCAAGAGATGAAAGAAAAGGATTGTATGTATTTTCATTCTGTTTTACAGGTATTAATGGTATTTCGAAAAGTGATCTTTTTAATGAAGAAAGAGAGCCAAATAATTTTTTCTTTGATACGTTGTTTACCCATGTTAAAGCATCGTTTAGGGCATCTTCTTCGTTTAATCCTTTTTCTATGTTCTTGAAAAAAGCAGGGAAGACGGTAGAATAAATAGCTGATAATACGCTTGGTGTGATATTGGCTTGGTCGGCGATGTCTTTCATCTTGATCCCTTTGGATCTGAGAAAAGTGATACGTTCGTATATTACTTTGAATTCTTCCATAATTATTGTCGCTTGTCTGTAAACTGGTGATAAAAGTACAATTTTTTATTTTATTCTTTATGGTGGCATGTTACAAAGGTATTTCATTTTAATGATACGGACGTTGCGATATCGTTGCTTTTGTCTTTCATGAATATTAATGAATTATTACATGGCTATGATTCATGTTTTATTCATTTTTCTTCCTTTTACCGGAATCTAATTTTGCGGTAAAATTAAAATAACTAAGAAGATGGGAACAACAACATTGCAATCGGTCTTGAAATGCCCGAATCCAAATAATCATGAAATGCCGGCTTGGTTATTTGTCCTTTGGGCAGGATGTACAGCTTTGATTGCTTATTCGTTGGTATATGCATTGCGTAAACCGTTTACTGCTGCCGAGCTTCAAGGGATGCAGATATGTGGAATAAATTATAAGATAGCGGTAAGCGTAATGCAATTACTTGGCTATGTTTTTGCAAAACTTTTAGGTATAAAATATATTTCAGAGTTAAAACCGGAAAGACGTTTGAAATTTATAATAGGATCAGCAGCCTTGTCTGAAATTTCTTTATTGTTTTTCGGATTGCTTCCTGTCCCTTATAATATTTTCTCATTGTTTTTTAATGGACTGTCATTGGGTTGTATGTGGGGAGTTATATTTAGTTTTCTTGAAGGGCGTCGTACAACCGATATATTAGCTAGTATTATGGGGGTAAGTATGGCATTAAGTTCGGGAGTAGCTAAGTCTTTAGGACTTTATACGATGCATGATTTAGGAGTAAGTGAATTCTGGATGCCATCGTTGATTGGTGCCGTTGCTTTTCCTTTACTGTGTTTTATGGGATGGATGATGACAAAATTTCCTCCTCCTACTTTAGAAGACATTGCTTCTCGCTCAATACGTGTAACATTGAATGGGCATCAACGTTGGGTTCTTTTCAAGCGTTTTATGCCATTATTGACGATGCTTTTTGGGGCAAATTTACTTTTGACAGTGCAAAGGGATATAAAGGAAGATTTTATTGTTTGTATTGTTGATGTGGCAACAATTTCATCGTGGGCTTTTGCACAAATAGACATAATTGCAACATTTGTTTTGCTTGCTATGTTTGCTTTGTTAGCGACCACTTATAATCATTTGAAAGTGTTGTGTCTTTTATTATTACTCTCAACATTAGGTATGGGGACGCTTGCTTTTGTTGCTGCCGATTTTCAACAATTAAAATTGCCGACGACAATTTGGCTCTTTTTGCAAAGTTTTTGTTTAGACATAGCATATCTGAGTTTTCAAACCATATTTTTCGAACGGTTTATAGCATGCTTTAGAATAAAAGGGAATGTAGGCTTTTTTATTATTACCATCGATTTTGTCGGATATGTAGGCACATTGGGAACGTTATGTTTCAAAGAGTTTTTTGTATCACATATTAATTGGACAGACTTTTATAATCACATGAGTGTGTTTGTCGGTATTGTATGTTGTTTCCTCTTTATAGCTTCTCTTATTTATATGCTGATTAATCATCGGAGTAAGGAAACAGGTTTGGGAAATGTAAAGATGAAAGAATTTTCTATTAATGAAATAAATGTTCAACGAAAAAGGAGAAAAGAAAATATGTGTTTAACAACAATTATTACAGTATGAAAAAAATAGAATGTGTAATTATGGATTGGGCTGGAACAGCTGTGGACTATGGATGTTTTGCCCCTGTTGCGGCTTTTATGGAAAGCTTTAAAAGAATAGAAATGCCTGTTACCGTAGAGGATATTCGTGCTCATATGGGATTGACAAAAATAGAAGAGATTCGTGCTTTGTTGAATATGCCTAAAGTGGAAGAATGTTTTATTCAAAAAAATGGTCGTTCTTATAATGACAAAGATATACAAGATTGTTATATCACTTTCCAACATGTTTTATTTACTATATTAGAAGATTTTTCTAAGCCGATACCCGGAGTTGTGGAAACAATTTCAGGATTACGGGAAAAAGGATTGAAAATTGGTTCAACAACAGGTTATACGAGACAGATGATGGATGTTGTTATTGCTGCATCTGAACAGTATGGTTATAAAATTGATAATTGTGTAACTTCCGATTGTTTGTCGGGTGGGCGTCCTAATCCTTACATGATTTATCAGAATATGTGTGATCTTGCCATTTCTTCGAGGTTCTCTGTTGTAAAATGTGGCGATACGATATCTGATATTAAGGAAGGTATAAATGCAGGAGTTTGGAGCATTGGTGTCGTATTGGGTAGCAACGAATTGGGATTAACAGAAAATGAAGTCAATGTAATGTCTTCGGAAGAATTAAAAAAGAGGATGGCTATTGTAAGAAATCGTATGTATGCTGCCGGTGCACATTATGTAATTAATGAAATAGGGGAATTGCCAAGTTTGATAGAATGTATCAATATGCGTATGGCAAATGAATGAATAATTAACAAGTAACAGAAATATCCGAAAAGATGAAACCTTATTTATTATTAACTCCCGGTCCTTTGACAACAAGTGATACGGTAAAGCAGGCTATGATGGGCGACTGGTGTACATGGGATAAAGATTACAATGTGGGAATTGTAGAGGTAATTCGTGAAGAATTGGTTACATTGGCTAGCACCCGTCCTGAAGAATATACTGCTGTTTTAATGCAAGGAAGTGGAACGTTTTGCGTTGAGGCTACTTTAGGTACGGTTATCCGTCCAACAGATTCTTTGCTGGTTGTCGCTAATGGTGCTTATGGGAAACGTATGGGAGTAATTGCCGATTATTATCATTTGAATTATTTTTTGATGGAATTTGAGGAAACTCAAATGGTTGACCCTGATAAAATCGACCGTTATTTGTCGGAACATCCGAATGTATCTCATGTTTCTGTTGTACATTGTGAAACGACAACCGGAGTATTGAACCCGTTAAAAGAAATTGCTTCTGTTGTTAAGAAGCATCATAAGATATTAATTGTCGATGCAATGAGCAGTTTTGGAGGTATTCCCATCGATTTGTTCGATTTAGGAATCGATTTTATGATTAGCAGTGCCAATAAATGTATTCAGGGAGTCCCCGGTTTCGGATTTATAATAGCTCGTCGGTCTTTGTTGGAAAAGTGTAAAGGCATTGCACGTTCTCTTTCCCTTGATTTATACGATCAATGGGCAACGATGGAATCTGGTCATGGGAAGTGGCGATTTACTTCACCGACACACGTGGTGCGTGCGTTTATGCAGGCATTGGAAGAATTGAAAGCTGAAGGTGGAATATCTGCACGGTATAAACGTTATTGTGAGAATCATCGTGTATTGGTCGATGGTATGCGTGCATTAGGATTTAGAACTTTATTGCCCGACAATGAGCAATCGCCCATAATCACATCTTTTTATTATCCGTCAGAATCGTTCGATTTCAACGATTTTTATCAGAGATTGAAAGCCGAGGAATTTGTTATTTATCCTGGGAAGATTTCTCAGGCAGATACATTTCGTATTGGAAATATCGGAGATGTTTTTCCCGACGATTTCCATCGTTTGGTAAATGCCATCGGGAAAATTGGGTTAAAGTGATTGTTTTATGAATAGATTGAGATCAAATCCCTATAATTCTTTATTTAGAGATATAAGGATTTGTCTTTTTCTTTAAATGGAAATGTCGGGTTATTGCAAAAAATCTCCTAATTTTGTGCGGATAAAAAATAGACAAAAACATGAAAGTAGGAGATAAAGTCCGCTTCCTTAGTGAAATAGGAGGTGGAACAGTCAGAGGTTTCCAAGGGAAAGATATTGCCTTGGTAGAAGGAGAAGATGGTTTTGAAATACCAATGTTGATAAAAGATTGTGTGGTTATAGAGACAGATGATTATAATATTCCTTTGAAATCGGTAAAACAGGCTTCAGATTCTGTTCCGGAAAAAGTGGAAAAGGAAGAGAAACCTGTCACATACCGAGCTGCAGAAATACGTGGAAACGATGTGTTGAATGTTTTTTTAGCTTTTGTCCCGCAAGATGTAAAAAGCATTTCATCGACAGCTTTTGATGCATATTTGGTAAATGACAGTAATTATTTTATCGATTTCATTTATTTGTCGGCAGAAGGAAAGAATTGGCGGTTACGTTCTCGTGGGGTTGTGGAACCGAATATGAAGTTGCATTTGGAAGAATTCGAAAAGAGCGATTTGAATGATTTGGAACATGTTGCTGTACAACTGTTGGCATATAAAGACGACCGTACATTCTTGTTGAAAAATGCTGTCAGTTTGGAATTGCGAATAGATACTGTGAAGTTTTATAAATTGCATACTTTCCAGCAAACAGATTTCTTTGCTGAGCCGGCTTTGATTTACGATATTGTTCGCGGCGATGAGGCAGTAAAGCAGGTGTTTGTCTCGCCCGATGATATTAAAGATGCACTGTTGCAGAAATCAGTGTCGGAATCTAAAGAGAAGAAAAAAATACAGAAACAACAAAATTTGAAGAACAACATTGTAGAAGTCGACCTTCATATAGATGAATTGTTAGATAATACAGTTGGACTAAGCAATGTTGATATGTTAAATTATCAGTTGGATGTTTTTCGTAAAACAATGGAAGCCTATAAACAAAAGAAAGGACAGAAGATTGTTTTTATTCATGGGAAAGGAGAAGGTGTGCTTCGCAAGGCAATTGTCGATGAGTTGAAGCATAAATATAAACAATGCCTTTATCAAGATGCCTCTTTCCGTGAGTATGGTTTTGGCGCAACGATGGTTATTATCCATTAAAGTTTATTCTGCACATAGTAAGTAAAAAGTCTCCTTTTAAGCTATATGGAGCCGCTTGATTCTTTTTCTTATGAATCAAGCGGCTTTTTTTGTTTTGAAAAACGCTTTGAAAAAATGCATTGTTTTTCTTCATCTTTTTATAAAACGATAAGACATTTTAAGTAATTTGCCTTGTTGTATAGTAATATGAATGAATATTAAAATTTTCTTTTAATATAGATGAACCTTTGGTAATATCAGACAAAATTGTTTATTTTGGAATAAATATAGCAAAACTTTAAACGAAATAATATGAAAAGATGGTATTTATTTATTGTCCTGACATCGTTGCTTGTCGGATTTCCCGATTTATCGTTTGCCCAAAGCTATGACGATTTATGGAAACAAGTAGAAGATTATCAGAAAAAAGATCTTCCGAAATCTGTTATGCAAGCAACAGCAGATATATACAAGAAGGCACAGGCGGAAAGGAATCTTCCGCAAATGATAAAGGCATATCTTGTAGGATATGATTCTAAGTTAGCTTTGAGCGATGATTATAAAGATTCGCTGTTGCATGATTTGCAAATATGGGCGAATGAAGAAACCAATGCAGTAGGGAAAGCTGTTTTGAATAATATGATTGCCTCTTCACTGCAAAAGAACGGCAATGAGGTGGATAGTGTTTTAAGCTATTGCCAGAAATCGTTGTTGGATAAAGAAGCGTTGAGAAAAGTTCGTGTAAGCGAATTTTATCCGATGGCTGTATCGGGCGAGGTAAGTAAGAGATACTTTGATGATACCATGTACGATTTGTTGGTGCGTAGAACTATCGATATGGTAAAACATCTTGTCTCTTCTCATGATAAAATATCCGGTGATGACGAACAGAAACTTTATTCAATTATCGACTCGTTGTACGATGATTTAATAGCTTGTTATGAAGGACGGAACCGGACGGCAGTCCTTTTATTGAAAGAAGAGAAATTGATATACAATGGAGAGCAGAAGAATGGGCGTATTCGTTTATTTGACGAACAAAAAAGAAAAGAATATGTTGATGGGTTATATGCATTGGCTCATGAATTTTCTGATATAGATATTTCAGCCAATATCTATGTAAAGATTGCTAACATTTACAATTATTTTAGTGAAAAAGTAGAAGCAATGCAGATAATTAAAGAGGGGATGGAAAAATACCCTCGGGGTGAATGGAAAAAAGAATTTCAAAATCAGATTAATGCAATAGAAAGACCTCGCCTGAATGTCAATTTGGATTTCCTTTATCCTAATTATGAAATCGATTTAAAAGTGGACTATATCAATTTGGAGGGCTTTACGATCGATTGGTACCGTTTGGACCTTTCACCTATGGATGCTCCTCTGAAGAAGAGGGACATGCCGGAAGAAGAAATAATTAAGAAGTATGGTAAAAAGATAGATTCAAAAAGTTATAAATTGGAGCCGACTGCAGATTACCGACCTCGATATACGACTTTTACTTATGTCTTGCCAGAAGCTGGTATTTATATGATAAAGCAAACGCCGAAAGGAAAGAAAGGATCGGCTGCTTATTCTATTGTATATGTTTCACCTTTTGAGTGTATACATGCTCCGGTTTCAAAAGGGAAAAGGGAATTTATTGTGGTGGATAAATTGACCGGACAACCTGTTTCGAATGCCGAGTTTATGACATATACCATGAATGACGATGGGTATAAACTTGAAAAAACATATCAGACAGATGAGAAAGGGAGTGTTGTGGTCCCTGATTCAACTGCTGATGGCTATTTGTATTACAATGCATGCAAGGGAGATAATGATTTCATGCCTGTTTCACAGATATGGGTAAGACATTGGGATTCACGTAAAATAACGAATGAAGATAAAACGAAAGTGAGTGTATTTACCGATCGTTCTTTGTATCGTCCCGGTCAGATAGTACATGCTTCCGGGCTTCTTTATCGTCAAGATGGAGATTCGGTTTCCGTACTCCCTAATATGTCGTATGAAATGGAATTAGTATCTTCCGATGGAACAGTGTTGGAAAAGAAAACTGTAACAACCGATGAATATGGTGTGTGTGCAGGAGATTTTGTCTTATCGAATAGTTTGCAACCTGCCGATTATTATGTTTCTATCAATAAAGCAAGAGCGAGAATCAGAGTTGAAGAATATAAACTTCCGACTTTTGATGTGGAAATTGAACCATATACAGCTGCATATTCTGTTGGCGATTCGATAACAATAGAAGGAAAGGCTATGACATTTGCTGGTGCTCCTGTACGTTCATCGAAGGTTAAATATCGGATTGTGCGTTTCGAGAAAAACTGGTGGGAATGGAGACGCCTCAGAGAAAAAGAAATGATGGTGGGAGAGACAACAACCGATGCTGATGGGAAATTTCATGTTGGTGTCGTTTTAGATGTGTCAAATGATGAACCTATTGATGATGATTTACGGAATAGAATTTGGGTATATGAGGTGAAAGTTGAAGTAACAAACTTGTCTAATGAGACTCAAGAGGGAACAATTTCGTTGTCTTTAGGAAAGCCTTCAATAGGATTGCAAATAAAGGGTTTAGATTATAATGTAATGCGTGAGAAAAAAGAACCGATTCAATTCCGTGCTGTTAATTTGAATCAGGAATTAGTCGATGTGGATGTAACTTATCGGGTTTACGCATTAGATGAGAACCAGAAGAAAGGCGATTTGAAATGTGAAGAAACAATAGGATCACAGCGAACATTTGTTCCGGAGAAGGTATTGGCACTTCCTTCCGGACAGTATTGCATGGAAGTTTCTACGAAAGACAAGCAAGGTGAGGAATGTACAACAAAACGAGAATTTGTTCTTTTCTCGAAAACAGATACGCAAATGCCTTATAAAACAGAATTCTGGTTTTGTCAAGATGGAAAGTATTTCGATGAAGAAAATCCTGCAACTTTTTATGTAGGAAGTAGCGAAGAAGAAGTTTATTTACTCATCAATGTATATGATGATTCATTAAAGAGACTGGAATCTTATAGACACATATTGAATAATGAGGTTAAAACATTCCGTTTCCCTTATAAAGCGATTTATGGAGATGGTATACGGGTGACTTTTGCTTTTCTAAGGAAAGGTCGTTTATATAGTGATTCGGGGCGTGTGATTCGGCGTGAGCCTGAGAAAAATTTAACATTGAAATGGGAAACATTCCGTGATAAGTTACAAGCCGGGGAAACAGAAGAGTGGTCATTGCAGATAACAGATAAGGATGGGAAACCGGTAAAAGCGAATTTAATGGCTACGTTGCATGATAATTCATTAAATAGGCTGTGTGCACATAAATGGGGATTCCACTTGTCTTTCTATAGACCGTTCCCTATTGTGAATGATGGAATGTGTTATAACGGAAGGACTGTTTATATAATGAATTCCTTCACATTCAATCCGATTAAAGCGAACTTGCTTCAATTATTTGCCTCTCAAAATTATAGTCGGTTGTATAGCTCCTTTCAGAATCCAAAGCTTTCTATTACGGGTGCTATTACTCCTCTTCTGATGAATAAACGTTCTCTTGTAGATACTTCAAATATTTTGGTAGGCTCCCTAGGTAAAAATGTATATGCCGAAGATGAGGTTAATTCTGAAGCGGAAGAAAGTGGGGAATTTTGGATAAGAGGTACAGGTCAACCACAAGGCGATGCTGATGAAAGTCAAAGTACAGGAGATAATTTATCAGGGGAAAGTTCTTATGTTTCGTTGCGTGATAATTTTAATGAATCGGCATTTTTCTATTCAAATTTACGGAGTGATTCTTCCGGATGTGTGAAGATGGTATTTACCATGCCCGATGCTTTAACCGAATGGAAGTTTACAGGCTTTGCACATACGAAGGATGTGTCGTATGGATTATTGACAGATACAGTGCGGACAAGCAAACAATTTATGGTACAGCCTAACATGCCTCGTTTTGTACGGCAAGGAGATTGTATCGTTCTTACGTCATCATTGATAAATATGGCAATGACTGATATTGCAGGCACTGCATCTCTTGAATTGATTAATCCGGTAAACAATAAGTTGGTTTATAAAGATGAAGTAGTATTTAATGTTAAACAAGGAGAAACGGGGACAATCGATTTTGAGTATAATGTACCGACCGGTTATGAGCTGTTAGTATGTAAAATAGTAGCCCGCAGTAACGATTATAGTGATGGTGAGCAACATTATTTACCCATTTTGACAGATAAACAATGGATGGTAGAAACTATTCCTGTTCAAATGGACGGTGAAGAGACAAAAGATGTTGAAACAGGTGAATTGTTCAATAAACAAAGCGAAACGGCAACAGAAAAGCGTTTGACCATAGAACTGACAGCCAATCCGGATTGGTTTGTTGTTCAGGCTTTGCCTGTTGTTGCTAATCCTGCAGAAGATGATGCCTTATCGTGGGCTGTTGCATATTATGCAAATGAAGTTGCTTCAGCAATAATAGAAATGAATCCAAATATAAAGCGTGTTTTTGATACTTGGATACAACAAGGAGGGACGAAAGAAACGTTCTTAAGTAACTTGGAACGGAATCAAGATTTGAAAACAATGCTGCTGGAAGAAACACCATGGGTATCGGATGCGGTGAGTGAATCGGAGCAAAAACGTCGTGTGGCTTTGTTATTCGATATGAATGGAATGAATAACAGGGTGCAGCAAACGATATCGAAATTGCAATCATTACAGATGGGAGATGGCTCATGGAGTTGGTTTAAAGGAATGAATGGCAGTCGGTACATTACAACCTCTATTGTTGAATTGTTGGCTCGTTTGAAAGCGATGCATATTGTAATGCCTTCACAAGTAGAAGACATGTACACAGAAGCCCTTGAATATTTAAAGAAAGAAGTTGAGGATGAATATGACAGGCTGCAAAAAGAATGGAATGAAGGTAATGAAACCCGTCCGAGCGAGCTGGTAAATCGATATCTTTATATTTGTGCAATAGATAGGGATATTCCTTTCTGGAATGATGAGATAAATAATATTTTACTGTCGAAAATAGAGAACCATTTTCTTGATTTAACTATTTATGGAAAGGCTCAAACGGCAGTTACAATGAATGCTTATGGGGAAACTGATAAAGCTGCCGATTTGATACATTCGTTGAAAGAATACGTTATAAATAGTCCGGAAATGGGTAGTTATTTTGATTCTTCTAAAGCTCTTTACGGTGGAAGTAGTTATAAAATTGCGTCACAGGTTGCGGCAATGGAAGCGATTATGCGTGTGGAGCCAGATGAAGTGATGATAAATGGAATGAAACAGTGGTTGTTGAAACAGAAACAGGTGCAGGCATGGTCTACCCCTGTTGCAACAGCCGATGCAATATATGCATTTTTATGTATGAATGGCAATCGTTTGAATGTTTCGGGGAAAATGTATGCAAAAGTTGGTCGTACAAAAATAGAAACTCCGGATGATGCAATAGGTTACACGCGGGAAATATTGACAGGCGCGAAAGCGGATGTTCAAAAGGTACGTTTCTCGAAAACAGGTGAAGGAATAGGATGGGGAGCTGTTTATGCACAATATTTCGAAGATATGGATGCCATTCAGTCTGCATTAGGTAATGGCCTGTGTATCGTGCGTGAATATTACCGTGACGGAAAGAAGATTTCTGCAGGCGATGAACTTCATGCCGGCGATAGATTGACGGTTCGTCTTGCTGTAACAGCCGATAGGGATATGGATTTTGTCCAAATTAAGGATGAACGTGCGGCTTGCATGGAGCCTGTTTCACAAATATCAGGTTATCGTTGGATAAATGGATTAGGATGCCATTATGTAAATAAAGACGCTTCCACCTCATTCTTTATCGATAAAATGCGCAAAGGAAGTTACCTGCTGACTTACGATGTTTATATTGATCGTTTGGGTACTTATCAGGCTGGTGTGGCTACTATCCAGTCGGTTTATGCTCCCGAATTTACCGGACATACAGAAGGCATGCAGATGACGGTAAAAGAATAGATTACTTGAAATAGGTTTTTATTCTAAAAACGACAGGAGAAATCGTTGAATTTCTCTTGTCGTTTTTTTTAGATATCAAGGCATTTCATTTTAATTCTGTAGAAGTTTTGTACATCTTTAATTTTCTCTTTATCTTTGTTTACTTAAAGATAGATTAATGATTGTAAGAATGAAACGTATCTTATTTATAGCTTTAGGGTTCCTCATGATAGGGGTAAATGTTTGGGCACAGCCTAAAATTACATTCGAAAAAGACATACAGGAATTAGGTTATGTGTTATGGCGTAATCCGGTTACGGTAGTCTACAATTTTACCAATACAGGAAAGTCGCCATTGGTCATATCGAATGTTACTTCATCGTGCGGGTGTACCAAACTGAGTTGGACTAAAGAACCGATTCCTGTAAATGGGAAAGGAGAAGTCTCTGCAGTTTTCGATGCTGAGGCTATCGGGCATTTTTATAAAGAGATAGGAATATACAGTAATGCTTCGGCGGTGCCTGTTTATGTAAAGTTTAATGGAGAAGTGACAGCCGATGCGAAAAATTATTCGTTTACTCATCCGTTTGCTTTTGGTGCCATACGTTTGGATAAAGAAGAAATAGAATTCGATGATGTAAACAAAGGGGATAATCCCTCTTTTACCATATTGGTTGCTAATACATCGAATAAAGCATATACCCCGGTCCTTATGCATTTACCTCCTTATCTGACAGCGAAAGCAACTCCGGAAGTATTAGGACGTGGGAAAAATGGTAAGATTGTTGTAACGTTGAATACCGATAAATTGCCGAAATTGGGAATAACCCGGACTTCAGTTTATTTATCTCGTTTCTCAGGCGATAAGGTGGGGAGTGATAATGAAATACCTGTATCGGCTATTTTGTTACCCGATTTTTCCAATTTGTCGGAAACTCAGAAAAATAATCCCCCGCAAATACAGTTGTCTACTACCCAATTGGAATTCTTATCGTTGAAGCCGGACCAGAAAAAAACTCAGCATGTGGAAATAACCAATGTTGGAAAATCGGATCTGGTAATTCAAGATATGCAAGTGTTTAATCCGGCCTTGGGAGTAAATTTAAAGAAAACAACCTTGAAACCCGGTGAATCGACAAAAATGAAAATAACAGTTTATGCCGAGCTCTTGCCACAGGTAAAAGGCACTCCTCGGGTTTTGATGATAACAAACGATCCGGAGAAGCCTTCTATAACCATTCGTGTGAAAGCTGCTTTGAGAGAACGGAAAGAAAAATAGATACATTTTATGTAATAAAAGATAATGGTTTTTATGGAACATCCCGAAAACAATGCAGAATATAAAGGCTTGACTGTCAATAAAGGAATAGAACAACCATTGACAATAAATCCTTATTTGAACCGGAAAGTGAGACCGAAACGTCGCTTGTTCTCTGTAAATGAATATGTGGACGGTATTGTGAAAGGCGATGTCTCTGTATTGAGTCAGGCTGTTACATTGATAGAAAGTATCAAGCCCGAGCATCAGGCAATAGCACAAGAAGTGATAGAAAAATGTTTACCTTATTCCGGAAATTCAATTCGGGTAGGGATAAGCGGTGTACCCGGTGCAGGGAAAAGTACATCGATCGATGTCTTTGGCTTGCATGTGTTGGAGCGTGGTGGCAAACTGGCTGTATTGGCAATCGATCCGAGTAGTGAACGTTCCAAAGGGAGTATTTTGGGCGATAAGACACGGATGGAAAAATTGTCTGTCCATCCGGATGCTTTTATTCGTCCTAGCCCGGCGGCTGGGTCATTGGGTGGTGTGGCACGTAAAACACGTGAAACGATTATACTTTGTGAAGCCGCGGGATTTGATAAAATTTTTGTTGAGACGGTTGGCGTAGGACAAAGTGAAACGGCTGTTTATTCGATGGTCGACTTCTTTTTACTCATTCAGTTGGCTGGTACGGGCGATGAGCTTCAGGGAATAAAGCGAGGTATCATGGAAATGGCCGACGGGATTGTTATCAATAAAGCCGATGGGAATAATATAGAAAAAGCTAAACTTGCAGCAACTCATTTCCGCAATGCATTGCATTTATTCCCTGCTCCGGAATCGGGTTGGACGCCGGAAGTATTGACATACTCAGGCTTTTATAATATTGGAGTTAAAGAAATATGGGATATGATATTTCGTTACTTCGATTTTGTGAAAGCGAATGGATATTTTGAACATCGGCGCAACGAGCAAGCTAAATATTGGATGTATGAAACGATTAATGAGCATCTAAGAGATAGTTTTTACAATGATTGTCTGATAAAAGATATGTTGGCTTGTCAAGAGCGTGAGGTACTTGAAGGAAGATCAACATCTTTTGCTGCTGCGCGTCATTTGTTGGATGTTTATTTTTCCCATACTAAAGATATAAAGTGAAAAAAGCTTATAGTGCATGGTGCATACCATTGTAAGAAATAAAACAGATAAGGATTATGAATGTACAGATAGAAGAATCGTGGAAGCGCGTTTTGGCTCCAGAATTCGAGAAGCCTTATTTTATTCAGTTGACGAATTTCGTACGCCAAGAATATAAAATAACAACTGTATATCCTCCGGGAAAATTGATATTTAATGCATTTAATCTTTGTCCTTACGATAAGGTGAAAGTTGTGATTATCGGACAAGACCCTTATCATGGTCAAGGTCAAGCTCATGGATTATGCTTTTCTGTCAACGATGGTGTGCCTTTTCCTCCTTCATTGCAGAATATTTTTAAAGAAATACACGATGATTTAGGAACTCCCATTCCTTCTACCGGTAATCTTACCCGATGGGCTAAACAAGGCGTTTTGTTACTTAATGCAACTCTTACCGTTCGTGCGCATCAAGCAGGCTCACATCAACGTCGAGGATGGGAGGAGTTTACCGATGCAGCAATTCGTGCTTTGGCAGAAAATCGTGAGCATCTTGTTTTTATTTTGTGGGGAAGTTATGCGCAAAAAAAAGGAGCTTTTATAGATAGGAGTAAGCATTTGGTACTTACTTCCGTACATCCTTCGCCTCTTTCTGCTTATAATGGATTTTTTGGGAATAAACATTTCAGCCGTGCAAACACATATTTGCTTCAGCATGGGCAAACACCTATTGAGTGGTGATGGCATAAGCGTTTATGTTTGTTCTCAAAATAAGAATTAATACCATCTTACTTGACTGCCTGTGTTACTGCGTTGATCCCATTTTAATGCGTCTGTTAGCATCTGTGAATTAGCACGAATCGAGAAATTGTATGAGGTAAACGGACCAAATACCAATCCACATTGCATGTTGAAGCAGTGTAAATCACGTGTTATATTAACAGTTGTCATGGACATTTCTTTAGAAGTGAAATCGTATCCGCTTGAATATGTAATATTCCAACGGCTTCCTATCTTTATATTGCCGGAGATATTGAGTGAATGCCTCAAAGAATAAGGATAGCGCATGGTTTTAATATTGATGTCTTTGGTGCGGTCTTCATTTATGCTATAGCTGTAACTCAAGCTTAAACTCCATGGCAAGTTAAAAGTAAGATATCCATCGGAACTAACTGTTGCTGCTTCCGTTTTTCTGGTTAAGCTGTTTTGTTGTTCTAATCCTTCTTCTTCAGTGTCTTCTTCATCTTCACTTTCTTCGTTTGTGTCATCTTGGTTTTCTTTTTTGTCTTCTTTATCTTTATTAAACAGCTTTTTAAATGTATCATTATTGAGAGTGTACGAGAAAGATCCACTATATCCTTGGAATCGTCCAAAACGACCGTATGACCATTCTGTCCTATCACCTTCACGTACATTGCCGTTTTCGTCAAATTCGTATGCGTAAGTGGCAAAAGTCGCAGCCATATTGAATGTATAGCTTTTCGTCAATTTTAATCGGGCATTTAAGCGGAGATTACTCCATTTCTTTTGCGCGATGTCGTACGATAAGTTACCACTCAGGTCGTCTATCAAGCTGATTTTTTTGTATCCGGTGGTATCTTTATCGGAAGCCATCTTCATTTCCAAATTATTTTTTAAAGAGAAGTCTATATTTTGTGAGACACCTTTTCCCGGAACACCATAAGGCTCTCCTGCAAAAGGCGAATATTCAGTCATACGTACTTCTCCATATTCATCGGTATAAGTATAAGTTTCATAATAGCCAAAATGGGCTTTCCCGAAATCGGGTGTATAACGATAGGAAACCGATGGTGTCAAGACGTGCCGGATGGTAATTTCTTTACTCTTCCAAAACAAGGGTTTATACATACCATACAGTTTTGTATTCATGGAAACCTGCATATTATAGTCGTAAACTCTGTAAAAACCACTTGTGGTATCTCGCATGATTTCCCGGTTTTGTTCATCGTAATGTTGCATAACTTTACGAGTGTACCATCGTTCCGTATAGTTGAAAGAAGGAGTTATGTTGATATATTTAAATAAATTGAAAGTGGCGGAAACAGGAATTGTATGGCGCATACCCGTTCTCCATTGGGAAAAAGGAGTTTTAAACAATAAGTTGTCTTTTGTTGCTACACTATTTGTGAAAGCTCCGGTATATTGGAGAGATATTTTTTCGTACCAGCGTTCATCTCCTGCTGATTTTTTCCGTTTAAACGGATATAATCGGCTTAACGAAATATTAAGATCGGGTAATGTCATATTTACGGAAGAGTCTTGCGTGTTTTGCGTAATATTGAATGTACTCGATAAGTTTAAACCTATTTCCGGGAAGTTCCGGGAATAGCTGATACTTGATGCTTTCGTATTGTTACTATAAGAAGAAGGGTCGTATAAAGTACTCAAACTTGAGCGGTCGTAACTACTGGTTGCAAAATTTACACTGGCAGAAAACGTACTATTGGGATTGGCTTTCGCATCTTGTCTATGACTCCACTGGATGCGAAAGTCTTTTGAAACGGAATAATCCGGCATGTTTTTTTCGCCTGTCTTGGTGACTAAATAGCTTGCATTGAAGCTTCCGGAGTATTTGTATCGTTTATTATAATTGGATGCAGCAGAGAGTCCCCATGAGCCTTTGGTATAAATTTCACCCAATAAAGTGAGGTCCATTTGGTCGCTGATTGCAAAGTAATATCCTCCATCCCTCAAATAGAAACCCCGATTCATTTCATCTCCATAGGTCGGCATGATGAATCCCGACGAGTAACTACTGCTGAAAGGGAAAAAACCGAAAGGTACTACTATGGGTAAGGTAACATCTTCTACAACAAGTCGTGCCGGTCCAAATACGACATCTTTTTTAGGTCGTACTTTTGCCATGGAAAGTTTTAAATAGAAGTGTGGATGTTCTTGATTTTCACAAGTTGTATATTTCCCTTCTGTCATGAAAATCTCATTGTCTCCGTTCTTTTTGGCATTTTCACTGACAACATATCCTTCTCCTTGTTGAGTAACGATATTATTGATAAACCCCTTTTTTGTTTTGAAATTATAACGCATGGTTTTCGATTCATAAGGTGTCGATCCATCTTTGAAAACCGGGCTTCCTTGTTCAACACCTGTAGAATCGGTGACACCACGTGCATAAACAGTACTACTGTCCATGTTCATGGTTATAATTTGTGAAGTAAGTTCTATATTTTGGTAATTCAGTTTTCCCGATCCGTATAAGTAGGCAAATCCACCTTTAGTGAAAACCACAGAATCGGTTGCCTCATAGACAACAGGTGCGTCTAATGGCTGCTTTTGCGATGTAGAATCATTGGAAAGCGAATCGTTTGGGATAGAATCTGTTTTTATAGAATCGGACATCAACGAACCGTTAAGCTCCGAAGATAAAATAGACGGGCGGTTTGATGCATTTTCGGGTAATTCATTAAGTATAGAAGAATCCTTGTATACAGCCGTTGTATCTCTTCGTAGTCTTTTCCCTTTTACTCTTTGGTTTTCAGCGTATAAAGAAAAACAAAATCCGATAAAAAATAGCAAAAAGAGTGAATATGTAGTTTTTTTTAATGGTGTCATTCAGTCCCTATATTTCGCAATGTGTTGCAAAAGTAACCATTCTCATGTAAATAAATGCATTTAGTGGTGTTTTTAATGTATTTTTAAGACTATAAAAAGAGTTTACACCATTTGTCGAACTGTTTGGCACCTTCTTCTCCATATCGGGCTACATTTTTCCGTGCTTTTTCAATAGTTTTTTCTGTATCAAGTTTGGTTTTTGAGAAAAATTTGTCGGCAAAGCAAATAATT
The DNA here is from genome assembly GCA_019116145.1 of Candidatus Phocaeicola gallistercoris. Lineage (GTDB taxonomy): Bacteria > Bacteroidota > Bacteroidia > Bacteroidales > Bacteroidaceae > Phocaeicola > Phocaeicola gallistercoris. Next base: position 11,715 of record DXCG01000038.1, on the reverse strand, counting down.
TGTTCTTCCAAAGAGATTGGCCGCATGTCTCGATGCGGGATAGGGAGTTGCTGTTGTTCGATATCTTCCAACGATAATCCTGCGCCTGTATGACGCTCGCAAACTAATGCGTGGCGGGGAAATCCTTCGGCCATGATGAGTTCTGAGCCTAAGTACCCGTGGCATATATACGGATAACTCCCGAAACAATAAATAGCTTTAGCATCAGTCTGGAATATTCCGATGTCGTGAAGCATGGCTGCTTCTTCGATAAATTGAAGGTCTAAGTTTAGTTCCGGATGATTGCGTGCCATAGTTAGTGCTTTTTCTGTTACAGAATGACTATGGATTAACAGAATGTGTTTCAATTCATTTTCTTCGGGGTAATATTTGTCTATTAATGTTAGTGGATTCATGATGACATTTTTTATATTTGTACTGACAAAACTACAAAAAAACCATGGAAAATGAAATATAGTTTTTTCTTCCTTCTTTTTATGTTGTTGCATGGTCTTGGCAATGCTCAAGTATTGTGTGGTGCCGACCGTATGGAAGCATACGATTCTTTGTTGAAAGGAAAACGGGTATCATTGGTTATAAATCAAACATCGGTAGTGGGATGTTCTTCTTTGTTAGACACGTTATACAGCCGTTCTATGGATATCGTTCAAGTCTTTACACCAGAGCATGGGTTCCGAGGCAATGCAGATGCGGGCGAAACCGTGAACGACGAGAGGGATGTCCGGACAAATATTCCGATAATATCGCTGTATGGGAAAAATAAAAAGCCGCTACCGGCTCAGTTGGCTCAGACAGATTTGATTGTTTTCGATATACAAGATGTCGGTGCACGGTTTTATACGTATATCAGTACGCTTTATTATGTAATGCAGGCGTGTGCGGAAAATAGTAAAAAGTTAATAATACTCGATCGACCTAACCCGTGCGATTATGTAGACGGACCGGTATTGGAGAAAAAATATCAAAGTTTTGTCGGAATGCTCCCTATTCCTATTTTGCATGGTTGTACCGTAGGTGAACTGGCTCAAATGATTAATGGGGAGGGATGGTTAGGGGATGGTTTAAAATGCGACATGGTGGTGATTCCTGTTAAAGGGTGGAAACATGGTCAGCCTTATTCGTTGCCTATAAAACCTTCTCCTAATTTGCCCAACGACCAAGCGATTGCTTTTTATGCCTCGTTATGTCCTTTCGAAGGTACATCGGTTAGCGTGGGGAGAGGCACGCTTTTTCCTTTTCAAATGATTGGGAGTCCTGACTTGACATCATACGATTTTCAGTTTGTTCCTCGTTCTTTAGAAGGGTTCGACAAGAATCCGTTGCATAAAGATAAGTGTTGCTATGGCATTGATTTGCGGAATGTTGAAGTTCCAGAAGGTTTCACGTTGAAGTATGTCTTACAGTTTTATGCCGATTATGCAGCATCGAGCCGGAATCCGGAAAAAGAATTTTTCACCCGACCGGAATGGTTCGATTTGTTGATGGGAACAGATCAGGTAAGATTAGGTATTATCGCAGGGAAAACCGAAAAACAAATATGTAATGAATGGGAGCCGACACTTCAAGAATATAAAAGTATAAGAGAGAAATATCTGCTGTATGAAGAGTAAAAATAAAGACCGTTTGGAATTATCCAAAGCGGTCTTTTATTGATTGAGAAAAAGATATTAATTGGTATATATTATCTTTTTTTCATCCGTTGCATCATTCCGGCCATTTTATTGCCGGTCATCAAGCGCATCATTTTCCGTGTTTCTTCGAATTGTTTCAGCAAACGGTTTACTTCTTGAATATTAGTACCGCTTCCTTTGGCAATACGCATTCGTCTGCTTCCGTTTATGATTTCCGGATGAGTACGCTCTTCCGGGGTCATGGAATAGATAATAGCTTCAATACTCTTAAAGGCATTATCGTCAATGTCAAGGTCTTTGATTTGTTTCCCTATGCCAGGAATCCACGATGCCAGTTCTTTTAGATTTCCCATCTTTTTAATTTGGTGGATCTGTGATAAAAAGTCATTGAAATCGAACTGGTTTTTTTGGATTTTTTTCTGCAATCGTTTGGCTTCTTCCTCATTATATTGTTCTTGAGCCCGTTCGACTAAAGAAACAATATCACCCATTCCCAAGATACGGTCGGCCATACGTGCCGGATGGAATAAGTCGATAGCATCAAGTTTTTCGCCTGTTCCAATAAATTTGATAGGTTTGTTTACAACTGTACGGATAGAAAGAGCGGCACCTCCGCGTGTATCTCCATCAAGTTTGGTCAGGACGACTCCACTAAAATCTAAACGTTCATTGAACTCGCGTGCTGTATTAACAGCATCCTGTCCGGTCATTGCATCGACAACAAACAAAGTCTCATCAGGTTCTATTGCATTTTTGATCGACTCGATTTCATTCATCATTTGTTCATCAATAGCTAAGCGACCGGCTGTATCGATGATTACAACATCGTAGCTTTTTGCTTTTGCTTCTTGAATAGCGTGTTGTGCTATTTGAATAGGATTCTTGTTTTCCGGTTCACTGTAAACCGGTATTTCTATTTGTTGTCCTAAAACAGTCAACTGTTCTATTGCGGCAGGTCGATATACGTCACATGCAACAAGTAAAGGCTTTTTGTTTTTCTTTGTTTTTAGCATGCGGGCTAATTTCCCGGAGAATGTGGTTTTACCCGAACCTTGTAATCCTGACATTAAAATGATTGCAGGACGGTTTTTTAGTTCCAGTTCGGCAGTCTCGCCTCCCATCAGTTTTGCCAACTCATCGTGTACGATTTTTACCATTAATTGGCTTGGCTTGACAGCTGTTAGAACATTTTGTCCTAATGCTTTTTCTTTCACTGTGTCGGTAAAAGTTTTGGCAACTTTATAGTTAACATCGGCGTCTAAGAGAGCGCGACGTACATCTTTCAATGTTTCTGCAACATTGATTTCGGTAATTTTACCTTCACCTTTTAATATTTTAAACGACCGTTCTAATCTTTCACTTAAATTGTCGAACATAAGTTTCTGTTTTTTTGATTAAAAATATGACCTGCAAAATTATAAAAAAAACAACGTAATCAAATCTTTTTGTTCTGCCATTTCGCTTTTTTCAAATAAATAACGCTGAATATTAGCATCAAAGTGTAATAAATCACTTCGGTAGTAAAACAAATTTCAACCGGAGCTTGTATAACCATGCCAATAATGATAATGTATAGTGCGTAAAATATTTGTACACCAATCTCGAGACCTAACGCAGCTTGTGTGTTTCCTGTACCAGATATTCCATTGAAATAGACATTGGCAAGCGAGGCTATTAACATAGATGCGCAAACGACATACAAAGCAAGTGTTGATTCATGGAGCAGAGCTTCTTCATTGGTGTATATTGATAAGATGGAATGAGGGAACACAACGCATAGGATTACGCATGCAATCATGATATAAAATGACATTCGGGCTATGTGGTTAAGTAACTGAATAACCTTTGAAGATCCACCCGAGCCGATAAGATTACTTACTAACGTATTGGCTGTGGTGGAGAGTGCCTGAACAGGAATAAGCATTACTACATAAACGCTACGTACAATGTTGGCTATTGCGAGCTGTCGTTCTCCCAACCGTTCCAATGCCATGAAGAAGACAAACCAAATGGCCATTGATAAAAAATATTGTATCATAGTGAAGCATGATATGTGTAAAATGCGCATTACCATATTCCAATCGAATTGTCCGAAACGATGTAAGCCGTATTTGCGTCGGTCTATTTTCGTGTAAGTATAAATAAAGTAGAATAGTAATGACGATGCTTCTGCTATGACCGAAGCCAATGCAGCTCCACGAACGCCCATTTCGGGGAATCCCCATTCGCCAAATACCAGTACATAGTCGAGTATGACATTTACAGCCGCCATGACAATGGCACTCATTGTAAGCACTTTTGTCTTTGTGATGCCTATATAAAGAGCCCGGAACATTACATTGACAAAGGCAAATAAAAATCCCCAAATACGCCAGATAAAGAATTCGTAAGTCGCTTCATAAATGGCATCGGATGTAATTAACAAGCGAATTAACGGTTCGGCAAAGACATACATTGCGGCAAGTAATAATACAGCCATTCCCAAACTGAACGCTGAACCTTGCCACATTATAGGACCCACGGCATGATAATTCCCTTCTCCATTGCGTCGTGCGATGAGAATTTGTGATCCTACGCTAAATCCGAAAGCAACTGTATAAACACAGATATACAATAACCCGCCCATGGCAGAAGCTCCTAATGCCACTTCGCTTACGTGCCCTAAAAAAGCGGTGTCGGTAACGTTAATGACATTTTGTGCAAGCAATCCTAAGAAAATAGGATAAGTTACATTCCATATTTCTTTATTTGTGTACATGTATTATCGAAAAAAACTTTTTTATGAAAAGCGTGCAAAGATACGACTTTTATGTACAGTGTCCAAACTAATTTTTAGTTGATGAAAACACGATGGGGTTGGATGGAAAGAACATGATAAATGTTTTAAAACATCTTGTTGTTTTCAATTAAATCTTTTGATGTTTTTATAAAATAACATGGGCTTTGTGAAGAGAAAATTTGTTGTTTTGATGTTTTCCTGAATGATGATTCTTTGTTTTTAAAAGAAAATAACACTGCAGTTGAAAATAATCGGGAGGAATACTTCTTCGTAAGTTTTTTTTCTTAACTTTGCAGTGCAACAAAAAAGCAAACATTTTAAAACAAAAATATAGAGATATGATGACTATTGACAAATTCAACTTTGCCGGAAAGAAGGCAATTGTTCGTGTGGACTTCAATGTACCTTTGGACGAAAATGGTAAGATTACCGATGACACTCGTATTCGTGGTGCTCTGCCTACTTTGAAGAAAATTTTGACCGATGGTGGTGCCTTGATTATTATGTCGCACATGGGCAAACCTAAAGGCAAGGTAAACCCCAAATTCTCATTGGGACAAATTGTCGATGCTGTTTCAGCAGCTTTGGGTACTCCGGTTCAGTACGCTCCCGATTGCGCTAAAGCACAAGATGCTGCAGCTGCTTTGAAACCGGGTGAGGTATTGATGCTGGAAAACCTTCGTTTTTATCCGGAGGAAGAAGGTAAGCCTGTAGGTATCGAAAAAGATGATCCGAATTATGACGCTGCCAAGAAAGAAATGAAAGCTCGTCAGAAAGAATTTGCTAAGACATTGGCTTCTTATGCAGATTGTTATGTAATGGATGCATTTGGTACTGCTCACCGTAAACATGCTTCTACGGCTGTTATTGCTGATTCTTTCGATGCTGACCATAAAATGTTAGGCTATTTGATGGAAAAAGAAGTGAAAGCTGTCGACAATATATTGAAAGATATCAAGCGTCCGTTCACTGCCATCATGGGAGGCTCTAAAGTTTCTACAAAAATCGGTATTATCGAAAACCTGATGGACAAAGTAGATAACTTGATTCTTTGTGGCGGTATGACATTTACTTTTGCTAAAGCTCAAGGCGGTAAAGTAGGAAATTCTATTTGTGAGGAAGATAAATTGGATTTGGCTCTCGATATTATTGCCAAAGCAAAGGCTAAAGGTGTAAACTTAGTGCTTGGGACAGATTGTATCGCAGCGGATGCTTTCTCAAACGATGCTCATACGCAAGTTTGTTCTGTAAATGATATTCCTGACGGATGGGAAGGTTTGGATGCTGGTCCTGCAAGCCGTGAAGCATTCAAGGCTGCTATCGTAGGTGCTAAGACTATTTTGTGGAATGGTCCTGCCGGTGTTTTCGAATTCGATAACTTTACAGGTGGTTCAAAAGCTATTGCCGAAGCTATTGCCGAAGCAACTAAGAATGGTGCTTTCTCATTGATTGGTGGTGGTGACTCTGTTGCTTGTATCAACAAGTTCGGTATGGCAGATCAAGTTTCTTATATTTCTACCGGTGGCGGTGCTTTGCTGGAAGCTATAGAAGGTAAAGTATTGCCGGGTGTTGCTGCTATTTGCGGTGAATAAATAAAAGAAAAAAGAAAATATCATAATATGAAAGGGGAAGCAGGATTTGATCTTGCTTCCCCTTTTTGTTTTGGTATATAAGAAAAATATTTAGAATAATATTTCGTTCAACGGTTTCCTTTTCTTCTCGGGTATGTTTGTTTCATTTGCATATCCTAAAGTAATTAAAGCGATGGGCTCAACATGGTCGGGAAGTGCCATTGCTTTTTTGCAATATTCAGTGTCAAAATTGCAAATCCAGCAAGACCCTAATCCTTGTTCGGCAGCAGCTAAACACAAATGTTCGATGGCGATAGCAGCATCAATATCTGCATGGTCTTTATTATCGGAAGGACGATGCCACGATTTTGTATGGTCTACACATGCAACTACGATACATGGAACGTTCGTGATCCACGACCGTTGATAAGCACCTTTTAGTGTGCTTAATTTTTCTTTATCGCCGACAACGGTAAAAAGCCAAGGCTGATAGTTTACTGCAGAGGGAGCTAAACGTACACATTCCATGATGTAATTCAATTTAGACGATTCAATTGGGCGTTCATCATAACTTCGCACAGAGTGACGTAATTTAACTAAATCTAAAAAGTCCATAAGCATTTATTTTTTTGTCTTAACAAAGATAAGAGAAAAGTTATGGTTATGGGGGCATTTTATATTATAAATTTCACAGAATTTGGTGTTACATATAAAATAATGTGTATTTTCGTAATGCTAATACATTTCAATTTATTATTGAAAGATTCTATGAAAACACTCAATTCATATAATTGGAGGAAGAATAAGTATTTATGCTTTTCCGGGAAATCTTTTTATGATAGAGGTCTGCTATCATTTGTATTTACCCTTTTTTTCGGATTTATAAATACTTCTCCTGCTATGGCTATCGGTAAATACAGTGTTGATGACGATTCTGTTCTTTTCGAAAAAAAATTATGTGCTTATTTAAATACATCATATCGTGCTGCTGTTACACAAGTTATAGTGAAAAAGGAATATGTGATTGTTAAAGGGAAATGTGATAAAGAAGGGAATTATGTGCTTGCGGAAATAACTCCTTACGATGATGTTGTGCAACTGTCAAAATCAATAGATAAGATACCGATACAAAAAAAATCATTTACAATAAAATTAACTCGGCGAGTTAATAAAAATGGAGTTATATACGATCGGGCATTATCTAAATGGGTAATTTTACAACGTACTGAAAATTATGAAGAAATAGCTTCACATGCTCATTATCCGGATTGGATAATAGCTTCACAACATCGTTTAAAACCTGTTACAAAACGTGTGCTGAAAGGTGTGGCAGGGAGTAATAGTTTGTGTATGGAAGATATGGATTCACTTCAAATCAGAAGTACAACTGTGAATGTTATCCCGACAAGCCAAATGTATCTGCAGCCACATCCGAATACCATAAAATATATTTATGGAGGGAAAGCATATTATTTTAATAAGGATTATTTTAATTATTTAGACAATTTGTTGAGGGCTTATTATGAGAAAAATATAGCAGTAGCTGCTATTGTTTTAATTCAACCGGCACGCGCACACCTTGATAAAGAGATAGGAATGCTGATGCAGCATCCGAATTATGATCCGGCTACTGGTTCTGCGTTCTATTCTATGCCTAATATGACGAATCCGGAAAGTGTAAATTGTTATGCTGCAGCAATTGATTTCCTTGCACAGCGATATTGTCGTGATGATAACATGTATGGACGTATTCATTATTGGATTATGCATAATGAAGTGGATTGTGGATTGGAATGGACAAACATGGGATATCAACCCATAACGACTTATACCGATGCTTATATAAAATCATTGCGTTTGTGTTATAATATAACAAGGCAATATGATGGGAATTCACAAGTATTGGCATCATTTACACATTCGTGGACGTATGCAACAGGAAAAAATTACTCTTCAAAGCAGATGATTGACCTTATAAAGATGTATAGTAAGGTAGAAGGTGATTTTCAATGGGGGCTTGCTTATCATTCCTATCCGGAGGATTTGACTAATCCAAATACTTGGGAAGATTTACAAGCTTTATTTGATAAAAATACTCCATTGATTACATTTAAAAATTTGGAAGTATTAAATGAATGGGCATTTGCTTCTGAAAATAAGTATAAAGGCAAAAAGAAAAGAGTGATATGGCTTTCAGAAAATGGCATTAATAGCAGAAGTTATAGTGATACAGATTTGCAAGTTCAAGCTGCAGGCTGTGCGTATGCGTGGAAGAAAGTTGAAAGATTAAAAGGGATAGATGCTTTTATATGGCATAATTGGTCTGATGTAAAAGAAGAAGGTATATGTTTGGGGTTACGGAAATATGCTGTAGAACCCGATCCTCTTGGTAGAAAACCTGTATGGTATGTTTATCAGGCAGCGGGGACTTCGCGCGAAGAGGAGGTTTTTAAACCGTACTTGATCTATATACAAATAAAAGATTGGGATGAAATTCATGTAAAGCTGTGAGAATAGTGCATGATGAAAATTAGTGCGATAATAATTATTTATGAAATAAATGTGATAAACTAAAATTTTACAGTATGAAAAGAAAATGGAAACCTTGGTTGGTGATACCGGCTTTAGCAATGGGGCTTTTATGGGGTTCTACGGTAATGGGGTGTAGTGATGATGACAATCCTATTACACCTCAAGAACAACAAGTGTCTTCTGTAGACCAACCTGAACTTAAGTTTGATGAAACAAGTGTAAGTATTCAAGGGAGAGGTGGCTCAGGAGAAATGGGTTACACTTTGGAAAACCCAGTAGAAGATGGTGAAATTTCCGCACGTTCGAATGCCAATTGGGTGCATGATTTTGATACATCGGAAGACGGTGTAATAAAATTTGTTGTAGATCCGAATAATGTTACAGATGAAAGGAAGGCAACTATAGCTGTAACTTATTCAGCAACGGGTATTAAAAAAGTAACAGAAACATTTACGTTAATACAAGATCCGGGACTTGTTGAAGACTTGTCTGTAAACTTTAGGTTTGTTGATACAGAAGGTAATATCATTAAAGAACGTGTGATGCTTGATATTTATGTAATCAGATCCGATTTTAACTCACTTGTGCCATATGCAAATTATGAGATTTCTAATGGCATGCAATCTATTTTAATGAATAGACCTACAACGTTAATTGTTACAGCAGTGGCGGATTCTTATAATCCATGTCGGATGGAAATCCCGGATGCTGAAGCAGGTATGGTAGTAGATGTGGAGATGAAACCAAGGTCTGGACTAAGAATAATGGAATGCAATGTTGATTATGGGTGGGGATATCAAGACCCGAATAATTCAAATTGGGCGAATGTTTCAGAATCAAGGAAGAATAATTTTGTAGAATGGGTGCAAAAATATGATCCGGATGTAATAACATTCTGTGAATTGAACTGCTTTGGATTTGGAACTAACATTGATACCGATTTCCAAGAGTTTGCTAAAAGGTACGGACATAATTACGCTTCATTGCGTAAACAAGGTGGAAGAAATAGCTTCCCGACCGGAATATCTTCTCGATATGAGCTTACTAATATTGAAAAAGTAGAACTGCAAACAGCTCCTCAAACAGGATATCGTGTACATGGTTTCTTGCAGGCCGACTGTAAGGGGGTAACAGTGATAGCTTGTCATCTTTCTTCACAAGATGCCCAAACCCGGGTTGTAGAAGCAGAAGAAATAGCCAGAAGGGTATCAAGCAAACAATATGCTTTATGCTCGGGCGATATGAATAGTGACAGCCGCGAAGATGAAGAACACTTGGCAGCCGGTGTTTGGCCGGATAAACGTTGGTGGAATAGTCCTCCACAATATGAACCAATTGATAAATATTTTGCTGTAGGATTAAAAGATTCTTTTTATCTGATATCTGATAATTTTCAAGCAACAGGTATGACTTGCGATGGAAACGGAGTACGTTATGATTATCCGACAATGGATAAGACAGGAATGAAGCTGGATTGCATGATGATGACGGGCGATCTTGCGCAGAAATGTGATTTTGCAACTGTTATTCAGAACGATGTGACTTCGAATCTTTCCGACCATTTCCCTTACATGGTGCATGTAGATGTTGATGTGGAATAAATAGAGCTGAATAATATATACTAAAAAAGGTCTTGACATTTTTATATTAATGTCAAGACCTTTTTTGTATTCGTGAAGAAAAATTCAGTTATTTGTCGGGAGATTGTGCTAAAGCCTTAGCTTCTGTTTCTTTATCGATGGAGTAAAGTCCGTCGATGATACCGTCCGACAGTCCGATAATAGGTACGTAAATATAATCGGATTTCAGGATATCGGCTATGGTTAGAAATATGTTTCCTGCAGGAACAATAACATCAGCACGGTCTGGCTTCAGGTTGAACTGATAGATACGTTCTTCGATGCTTAAATCTTTAAGTGTATTATATAGAGAACGAAGCGTATCGACACTCATACGTTGATACTTCTTGTCTTTTTTTTCAGCCAGTTTGTATAACTTGTTGATATTACCTCCCGAACCAATGATATTCGTGTTTGCATACGATTGTGCAAGTTCGGCAATATCGTGTTTTAGTCTTTCCCATTCAGATACTTTCACTGCGTTATTCAAAATTCGTACTGTACCAATGTTGTATGAACGGCTGCAACATAGCTCTCCTTGTGAAAGTAGGTTGATTTCAGTGCTTCCTCCTCCCACATCTACGTATAAATAGTTACCATTACGGTCTTCCATGTATTCAATGTGGTTATTGTATACAATTTTAGCTTCTTCTTGTCCATCTATGATATCGATATGAATGCCTGTTTTTTTCTCAATTTTATGTATGAGTTCCATACCGTTTTGAGCATCACGCATTGCCGATGTTGCACAGGCACGGTAACGTTTTACATCGTAAATTTTCATTAAATGTGCATACGATTTCATTAACCGGTACATGTTTTTCGCTTTTTTGTCGGATATAATGCCGGAGCCAAAAACATCGAATCCCAATCTTAGCGGTACGCGAAGCAATAATTCTTTGGTAAACGTTGTTTCTCCTTTTTTAGTCTTTCCTATCTGTTTTATAAGTAAGCGCACTGCATTAGAACCAATATCTATGGCGGCATAGTTGGTTTTGTTGCTTTTGGTATCTTTATTTATCATTTTAAATTTTCGTTTAAGGATTGATTATTGTTTACATTTTCTGCTAAATAATAATTATAGAGTGCCTCTTGAGAACGAAAAACCGTATTGTCTTCTGTTTGCCAAAAGTTGTTTTCTCCACTCCCGTTTACAATTCTTCCTTGAAGAGTATCATTTAATCCGTATTCTACAATGCGTTTCATCTCTTTTTTTATTCTCACATCGTAAATAGGCGTTACAACTTCTATTCTATTGTCTAAATTGCGTGGCATCCAATCTGCAGAACCAATGAATACTTTTTCTTCACCTCCGGCAGCAAAAATGAAGATTCTGGAATGTTCTAAATATCGGTCTATAATACCATGAATGCGAATGTTATCGCTAAATCCGGGAACATCAGTTACTAAGGAACAGTTTCCTCGCACAACTAAATCGATATCAACTCCTGCTTGTGATGCCTCATAGAGTTTAGAAACCATAATAGGGTCGGTTATATGATTTATTTTTATTTTTATATATGCTGGCTTTCCGATTTTTTTATTCTTTATTTCATTTTTCATTAATCCGATGAATTTATTTT
>DXCG01000037.1 GCA_019116145.1 Candidatus Phocaeicola gallistercoris | reverse complement strand
ATGGAGAGCTGGATCTGGCTGTCGCCGTTTTTGTCCTTCCACAGTGAAGTTGACAATGTTCCCCCGACAAGGACCATGCGTCCTTTGGTGAGGTATTCGGAGAGGCGGATATGGTTTTCCTTGTTGCTGCGTACCCTTACCCATGTGGTAACGGTGTTTCCGTGCGAGAAGTCATCTACTGCCATGTCAAAAGCAATAAACGAACCGTGTGTACCCTCGATGACCTGACAATCCTTTCCGATGCGACCGATAGTGTGAATGTATAGCATAATTTGAAAATGTTTTGCGGCAAGGTGGTTAGTCCTGCCATTACCTGTGACTTTGTTTTTTTCTTCCCTCTGGTCGGATCCTTTCTGCCGGACCGCCTTGGGGTTTTATGGTGCATGACAAGGATGTCGGTACAGCCCATTCGACGTTTTTTTGAAGCAAAATACTCTTGCCCGGCAAGGAAGATTTTCCTTCAAAATGCACTTCAAAACGGAAGAATCAGGCGCGACAGCCTACATTCGCACCTGATAAAACCTACGCGGCGGCAGGCAAGGTATGACGAGAGAAGGTAATCCCGATACAGATATAAAAGGCAGAATTGTCCCATATATAAGGGGATGTTTATAAAAGTGATGAATGACGGCTTGGGCGGGTAAAAGAAACGGTCTGCCGGGCAAACAAAATGGGGACTCTTTCTGTCTGTGACATGCCGGAGGCACGACGGACGGCACAAGCAGAATGTGTCACCGTTTGCCCACGACGCCGTCGGCCCGTAAAGGAAAGATACGGACAAAAGGCGGAATGTGCCCGAGCAACAACCAGGCAGGATGCCCATATAGCAGAATACCGGTTGTTTCGACAGGTCGAAGCTCCGGCATGAAGCGGTATGAAGCAGACTGCCGTTGATCGGACACAGCCTTCCGTACCTTGGAGTGGAGGGCGGACCGCGGCACAGACATCATACCTTAATTTCGGGTGGGGAAAGCCGGATAGAAAAGGGAGGAAATACCGGAAAGGTATCCATATAAAAGGACACTGGCAGGCAAGGCCATGAAGGCAGTCCCGTATGACCGCCTTCTCCTGCCTGTCAATCAACAAAGTTGAAATACCTGTCGCAAAGCTCTTTCTGCTTCATGAAGCGTTCGCTCTGATAAAAATCCACTTCGGGATACTTGCAGAAACCGAAAACGGCGTATCTGCCGGTGGGAGTACATAAACCGTAAAGCATGAGCCAGTCGAGAACTTCTTCCCCGTTGTTGTTCGTGTCGATGAACTGGCATCCGGCACTGCGTTCCGCGCCAGGCAGATTGACCGTGATGACAGTTTCCGATTCAAATTCGTTACTGTCTTCTACATACGCCAACAATGCCAGACAAAGCGGTGTTCCGAGTCCATGCTGGTAATATGTGACAAGGGGGAAAACCCATTTACCGTCCTTATGAAGCAGTGTCAAGGTCATGCCGTCCACTTCCACGCTTCTCTTTCTGATTTCATTTTCCATAATGCTATCGTTTTTTTAAGTTTACTTTTTTCTTTCCCTGCTTTCGGTCCTTAAAGACCTTCGCCGGATTTATTTTTCCGCACCACGAAAGTGATAACGGCAACCGGACAAATCTGGCGACAGAAATACGCTTCTCCCCGAGAAGGAAGATTTCCGTCGGCCACCGCAGGCCGTGAGGATTTGCAAGGTGCAGCTGTTATCCGTTACTTTCGCGGAACAATAAGCCGGAAGGTCAGGACGGACTGCAAGGACAAAGATATAAAAGGATTGAAAGACAGATATAAAGGGAGGCGATAAAAAGGCTCTCAAGCCTATACATTCAAGAATATCATACAATTTCTAATCATTGATAATACCAATGGGAATTTGCGTCAGGAAGTTGCCAAGTGTGATAAAGAAATTGATGAATTAAAAGTTAAGATGCAATAAATGCAGAAATAGCAAGGCAAACAGATACGCGATCTTCAAGAATACACAGTCAAGAACTTGAAGCCAAAGACAGGGAAATTTCCCGGCTGAACTCCTTACTTGAAAAAGCGTATAAATGGTTTTCCCATGTTAAAGAACAGTTTGATAAATTACGGCATAGTTTACGAAGACCGACAGAAGAACCAAGAAAAATCAGAGGATTGAAGTTTTAATTTAATAGCTTATTTTATCTTATCACATGAAAAAGTTATAATTTTGTTGCCGTATTTGTTTGGAGGACATGAATAACAATATTTCACTCTATATGAATCTACGCTCAAAACAGATTGTGCGTGTACTTGCAGGCATCGGACCGTTCCGATGTCTGTTTCTTATCAGTGTTGCTGTCATTCTGTTTTATGCTTTAACTAAAGTAACGAGTGTATGGGTGTTGCCATCGTTTTTTATACTTATAATCTGGCTGTATCATAACGGTAGAAAAGACAAGGAGTTTCTGTCTTTGCAGGTGCATGGAATCAAAAGATTGTTTACGGCAGAATATTTATTGCTCGGTTTGCCGTTTATTATTTCAGGGATTATTGCTGCAAATTATATTTCTTTACTGGTTATCATGCTGACTGCGGTAGTTATGCCGTGGATTCACCATGTCAGGTTTCATTCTATAGTTCTGCCTATGCCTTTATTATACAGTGGGGATTTGCTGTATAGAAGGATGTTCCGGAAACAAGTACTACTGTATGCGGTATTGCTCTTTCTGTCTTTCATGGGAGTACTGCATGACAATATCAATCTCTGTAAAGTATGCCTGATACTGTGGGGAGTTATTCAGGGAACGGCATATATGGTGACGCCACCGAAGCATGAACTCTCTGTCTATAACAGTTTCGGAATGTATCCGCTAATACTGGTAAAATCAGGGCTGAGGAATATCTTTATAACCATGTTCCCGCTCATTGTACTTATGCATGTACTGAGACAAGATACAGAAGCTATACTTTTCTGTCTTGTATTGTTTTCTTCGACATTGCTATACCAGTGGAATATGGGCATGGCAAGATTCTCCTTTGAGACACAAACAGTAATGGGAATATATTGGCTGCTTTTCCCGTTGCCGCTGTTTTTAGTTTCGATTATAACCCCTGTCGTACTGATTCTTTGTTTGGCTTTGAATATAGGCCTTACACTTTCTGTAAAGAAAAAATATAAACATATATGGAACTGATATATATAAAAGAATTGAGCAAGTCATACGGTAAGACAAGAGTACTTGACAAGCTTTCCGTCTCTTACGAATCCGGGAAAATCTACGGACTGGTGGGAGAAAACGGAGCCGGAAAGACAACACTCTTCAATTGCATTATGGGAGTAACCGATTACGACGGTGAGATAAGGAAGTCCTCCAGGATGGCCGTTGGCTATATGCCGGCTGAAAACTTCTTTTATTCCCTTATCACAGGAAAGGAGTATCTTGAGTTCTGTATTAAAGCCAAAGGGAAGAAGATGGATGCTGAAGCCATAGATTCCTTGAATAAAGCCTTTCAACTGCCATTGGAAAGATTCGCTTCGGTCTATTCCACAGGAATGAAGAAAAAGCTTGCACTTATGTCCCTGCTCCTTCAGGAAAATGACCTGTACATCCTTGACGAACCTTTCAACGGGGTAGATCTTTACGGATGCATCCAACTTAAAAGAATCATACGCGAACTGAAGGACAAAGGGAAGACTATCATAATATCATCGCATCTTATCAATACATTACACGAACTTTGTGATGAGATTGATTTCTTGGATGGTCATACCATTCGGAAAAGATATATCCAGGCGTCAATTGATGAGATAGAGCAGGATATTCTTAACAGGAAGTATTAACCTAAAGATAACATACTGATAACATAAACTCTTGTTCTATGCGCATACCTTTGTTGCATAATAATAACTGGAAAAACTAAAAAGTATGAACAATAAATATAAATACTATTTGATCAGTGGACCGATTTTAGCCTTAAGCCTTATGCTCGGTGCAGCAATCGGAGCAAATGTTGGAAACATTAAAATAGGAATAGCCTTTGGAATACTCGTCGGAGTTCTTATTAGTACATTGGCAATTTTCCTGTTTGTTTATACAAAAAAGAAGTAATCAAATTTGATTATTAATATAAATAGAATTATGAATAAGATTATGCCTGATAAAAAACTTGTAAGATATTGCGAGGTTATTTCTATGATAACAATAATAGCCGCAGCTATGTACGGATTTCCTAATATACTGGAACTTTGTTATGAGATGGGAAAAGATGATAGCGGGACATTTATATGGCACGCCCTCGTAGTGGGTATAGAAAGCTATGCCATAATGTTTATTGGTGTTCTTTCATACGTTATGGTATATAATGTAAGAAAAGGAAACATTTTCAGCAGGGTAAATAAAAGTATCTTGAATGCCATAGGAATTTCAACTACATTATCTGGAGTACTGATAAGTGTTATATCTCATTTTAGTCCTCTTGAAATGCCTGCTGAAGTATGTGTACTGTTTATAATATTAGGTATGATGTTTGTGCTTATAGCCTATATTTTTGAGATAGGGATACGTATGAAAGAAGACATTTGATAGATTAAAAACTGACATATATGCCTATAATAGTAAACTTGGATGTAATGATGGCGAAACGTAAGATTTCGCTTGGTGAACTGGCAGAACGTTTAGATCTTACTCCGGCAAACCTTTCCATACTTAAAACTGGAAAGTCCAAAACTATTCGCTTCTCTACTTAGGAGGCTATCTGTAAGGAACTTGACTGCCAGCCTGGAGATATATTAGAGTATAGAGAAAAATAAATTCTAATTATATGATAAAAAAATATTTTCGCTATTTATTCCGCACACTGTTGATTTTATTCATCTGCGTGTTTGTATATTTTGTTTACATAATCTTTTGGCTTATATATTTCAATGCAGAACAACGTAAAGCCGTAGAAAATATAAGTGTTGATTTCTACCAGACTATCCCGATAATCCGTGACCCAAACGGTTATTTTGGAGTCATCGCTACTGTAAACGGGCAACATGTTGATACACTCTTATTTGACACTCAGGCATCTACTTCACTTGCAAAGCAAGAGACTCTTGACAAATACGAGGCGGAATATTGGAAACGAAAACCTATGCCAACATTTAACTTCTACAAACAAGTCTATTTCTCAAAACTATATAAAGTGAATGATATCACTATTGGAAATGGAAAATTGGAAGGAGTTATTTTCACGTCAGTCCCGAAAGATAACGGTATGTATAATGCGCTTTACAGATCGGTATTAGGACGGGCCATCATGGAAAACATAGGTTGGAAATTTGACTTGGATAGCAATGAAATAGTCATGTTTGCACCAGACAATGAACAGTTGTTGCAACATGAGAGTAAAGAGTTCACTCTTGCAAAAGAAGGCGTAAATGATTTACAGCTGTATAGTGAACAGACCGATACTTTGAACGTGATGTTTGATTTGGGTTCGAATTATGACATCATAATAGACAAGACCGTTTATGAGAAGCTACGAAAACGCCAAACACCGAGAATGTATACCAACTATCATAGAGAGGGGCTAACCGATACCATTGCGGAGTTTCATGACATTACCGTGTATTGTAATGGGATAGCCATACCAGACTGTACGTTAAGTTACATACCATCGATTGACAGAAATGTTGCTGGCAACATCTTTGCCGGAAAGATCAATTTCATACTTGCTAATGGAGATCTATATATCAAAAAACGTACTGATGGGGCACTTCAGCCCATTAAAGACTGGCTGCCTTCACTCGGTTTACGCCTTAATGTCCGCAACAATACTATTTGTGTTACGGCATTGGAAATAAATGGGCCGGCAGAAAAAGCAGGGTTAATGTTAGGTGATAAAGTTATTGCTATTGATAAAGGAGCAATCGAATCCGACATAATGTCCGTTTCAAGCGGCAGATTAGAATCATATATCCGACAAGCAAAGAGCCTTACTTTGGAGATAGAGCGTAATGGGCAGAAGAAGATTTTTAGCGTCATAAAGGAAACAAAGTAACGATTCTAATAATCTGCTTTGTGTTGGGCTGAGGTGCAGAAAAATAATGAATATGAGCAACGAGATTTTTTTGAGATTGAGAGAATTCCATCCGGCTGATGCAAATATTATTGCCGGATGGCTGAAAAGCGAGTATCAAATGCGTCAATGGTGTGCCGACAGGTATTCGCGTTACCCTGTCACGACAGATGATATTAACTCACATCATGACAGATACATAGACGGACATTCATCAATCGCTCTTACCATGGTTGATGCTGCGGAAGTCATTGGTTATATAACACTCAGAAAGCCAACCCCTGAAAATTCAGAATGGCGACTTGGATTCGTAATAGTTGATGATGAAAAGCGAGGTCTCGGTCTGGGCAAAAAGCTTGTCAGTATGGCTATTGATTATGCCCACAAAGAATTAGGCGCAACTAAAGTATCGCTTGGTGTATTTGAAAATAATCCATCTGCAATACATTGTTATGAAGCCGCAGGGCTCAAGCAAGTTCAAAGAGAAGAGACAGAAAGCTACACTTGCCTCGGTGAGATTTGGAATTGCATAGAAATGGAGTTAATCATATGATGGATTCAAAAACAGTATATTACCATGTGCCCGCCATACGCAGAGGATGGTTTTAAGAATCGGTGGAAATAATAAAACACTCAACTTAACATTCTTGGATGTAAAACAGGGTGATTCTCTTGCAATTTGATGATTTTCAGTGCTTATTACAGATAAAAAGGGAAAAGGATGATAAAAAAGGCAGATGCCAGCCTATAAAGGCAGGGCGGGCCGCACAGGGCATACCATACAGAAAAACCTGCCCGGCCATCACAACCGGACAGGGAGTAAAGGTTAAAATATGAATTACGGT
>DXCG01000036.1 GCA_019116145.1 Candidatus Phocaeicola gallistercoris | reverse complement strand
TTAAAATTTATAACAAAATGAAAAGAAAAATAATTGCTTTGTTACTTCTCTTGGCAGCCTTTTTCCCTGCTAAGGCCGATGAAGGTATGTGGTTGCTTCAGCTTATGCAAGAACAAAATCTTGCAGAGCGTATGAAAGCACAAGGGTTAAAGATCGATATTACAGATATTTATAATCCGGGGAAGATAGCGTTGAAGGATGCTGTTGGCATTTTTGGAAGCGGATGTACAGGAGAAATTATTTCTCCCGATGGATTGATTCTGACTAATCATCATTGTGGGTATGGAGCAATTCAACAACATAGCTCAGTGGAACACGATTATTTAACAGATGGATTTTGGGCTAAAAATCGCGAAGAAGAACTTCCAACTCCGGGGTTGACTTTTAAATTTGTAGAACGTATTGTGGATGTTACCGATAAAGTAAATGAAGATATAAATACAGGAAAAGTCTCGGAAATTAATTCTTTTGGAGTCGATTATTTAAACCAGTTGGCAAATGAAGAATTGAAGAAGAGTGATTTGGCAGGAAAAGCTGGCATTTCCACTTTGGTACTTCCTTTTTATGAGGGAAATAAATTTTATTTGTTTTTTATTAAAACTTATAGTGATGTGCGTATGGTAGCTGCTCCTCCTTCGTCTATTGGAAAGTTTGGTGGAGAAACAGATAACTGGATGTGGCCACGCCATACATGCGATTTTTCTATGTTTAGAATTTATGCAGATAAAAATGGTGAACCGGCTGAATACAGTGAAGAGAATGTTCCATTAAAGGTGAAAAAGCATTTGACTATTTCTTTGAAAGGATTGCAAGAAGGCGATTATGCTATGATTATGGGATTCCCAGGAAGTACAAGTCGTTATCTGACACGTAGTGAAGTCACCTTGAGAATGGAAGCAACGAATATCCCTCGTATTCAGGTTCGTGAGGCTCGTTTAGCTGTTTTAAGGGAAGAAATGGCGGCAAGTGATAAGGTTCGTATCCAGTATGCAAGCAAGTTTGCAAGTTCAAGTAATTATTGGAAAAATTCAATAGGAATGAATAAAGCACTTATAGATAATAAGGTGCTTGAGAAGAAGACCGAACAAGAAAATCGTTTCGCTCAATTTGCAAAAGAGAAAAATAGTGAAACGTATGCTTCGGTGGTTAGTCAAATTGATAAATATGTGCAAGATGTAACTCCGGTAATTAAACAAATTACATATTTTACAGAGACTTTCAGGAGTGGTATTGAGTTTGGTGCAACTTATATGCAGTTTAATAACTTGAAATCGGCATTGCAAAAAAATGATAAGAAGGCAATAGAAGAGACAATTTCCGATTTGAAACAATCGTTTGCAGAAATTCATAATAAAGATTATGATCATGATGTTGATAGAAAGGTTGCAAAAGTTCTGATCCCATTGTATGCTAAAAGTGTACCGGCTGAAGCTTTGCCCGATTTTTATGAAACAATTCGTACTAAATATAAAGGAGATTATAATGCTTATATTGATGCTTTGTACGAGAATAGTATTTTTGCAAATGAAACAAATTTCAATGCTTTTGTAAAACATCCTACAATAAAAGCAATTGAAAACGATTTGGCTGTTCAGTATTCTGCCAGCAAAAATAAGAAAGCTGGAGAATTGGCTGAGAAAAGAATGGCATTAAGTGGAAATATTAATCTGTTGCATAAAACGTATGTTCGTGGGCTTTGTGAGATGTATGCGCCGACTCCGAAAGCTCCGGATGCAAATTTTACTATCCGTCTTACCTATGGAAATGTAAAATCATACGACCCGAAAGATGGTGTTCATTATAAATATTATACAACACTGAAAGGTGTAATGGAGAAAGAAGACCCGAATAATCCGGAATTCATCGTTCCTGAAAAATTAAAAGAGCTGTATGCAACTAAAAATTATGGGCGTTATGCTTTGCCTAATGGGGAGATGCCTACTTGTTTCTTGACCACGAATGACATTACCGGAGGAAATTCCGGATCACCGGTTATGAATGGAGATGGGGAATTAATTGGTGCAGCATTTGATGGGAACTGGGAGTCCCTTTCGGGAGATATTAGTTTTGATAATAATTTGCAACGTTGTATTGCAGTAGATATTCGTTATATCTTGTTTATTGTTGAGAAATTGGGTGGTTGTAAGAATTTGATTGATGAAATGACAATCGTTGAATAATGAAGCTATTTATTGTACTTTTATTGTTTTGGGCATTTGCTTTTTCAGGACATGCAGACGAAGGTATGTGGATGTTAACCGACTTGAAAAAGCAGAATGCCGCTGTTATGCAAGATTTAGGCTTGGATATCAGTATCGATAAAATATATTGTCCGGAAAATATAAGTTTAAAAGATGCTGTTGTTCATTTTGGTGGGGGATGTACAGGAGAAGTCATTTCTGCAGAGGGATTGGTATTAACTAATCATCATTGTGGATATGGTTATATTCAACAACATAGTTCAGTGGATCACGATTATCTAACAGATGGATTTTGGGCAATTCATCGGAACGATGAATTGCCTTGTCCCGGACTCTCTATTACTTTTATTGATCGTATTCTTGATGTAACTGATTATGTAAATGAGCAATTGAAAAAGTTTCCAGATCCTGATGGTACGAATTATTTATCTCCTTCCTTTTTGTCGAAAGTTGCCTCACGTTTTGCTAAGAAGGAGAAAATAAAAACGGATAATTTTACGGTATTGGAATTGAAACCTTTTTATGGTGGAAATCAATATTATTTATATGTGAAGACTGTTTATAAGGATATTCGTATGGTAGGTGCTCCTCCTTCTTCTATTGGAAAGTTCGGAGCCGATACGGATAACTGGATGTGGCCTCGCCACTGCGGTGATTTTTCTTTATTCCGGATTTATGCTGATAAGAAGGGAAGACCGGCAAATTATTCTGCAGATAATGTGCCTTTGAGAGTAAAAAAACACCTTTCTATTAACTTGCAAGGTATTAAAGAAGGTGATTTTACGTTTGTTATGGGTTTCCCGGGGCGTAACTGGAGATATATGATTAGTGATGAGGTGGAGGAACGTATGCAAACTACCAATTTCATGCGGGATACAGTCAGAGGTGTGCGACTGCGTATCTTAGGAGAAGAAATGGCAAAAGATGACAAAATCCGTATACAGTATGCTGCAAAATATGCTTCTTCTGCGAATTATTGGAAAAATGCGATTGGCATGAATGAGGGATTGATTCGTTTGCATGTGTTAGACCGTAAGAAAGCAGAGCAGAAGCGTTTACTAGATTATGGAAAAGAAATTGGCAATAATACCTATCAGCAGGCATATGAAACGATTAAGCGGATTGTCGCTCGTCGGCATGATGCCATTTTCCATCAACAAGCAATTTATGAAGCTCTTATGCTAGGTACTGAATTTTCTGCTATTCCTTCTACTAATAAATTACAACGGGCAATTGAAAAAGGTAAGAAAAAAGATGTACGCAATGAAGTTGAGGCTATAAGGAAAGCAGGAGAGAAATTTTTTAATAAAGATTATAATCAAGAAGTCGATAGGAAAGTATCGAAACAACTGATTGCTTTGTATGCAGAATTGATACCACAAGAGCAGCGTATCAGCATCTTTAAATTGATCGATTCTCGATTTGAGGGCGATATAGATGCTTTTGTTGATGCTTGTTTTGAACAGTCAATTTTTGCAAGTCCTCAAAATCTGTCCGAATATCTGAGTCATCCCGATGCTGATAAGTTGAAGAACGATTTAATGGTTCAATATGCCCGTTCGGTTATAGAGGGGTATAAAGCTATGAGTGAAGCAATGAAACAGGAAACCAACGAATACAATAAAGCGCATAAGGTTTGGGTGGATGGTATGTTGAGTTTGAAGAAAAAAGAAGGACAACTTCTTTATCCGGATGCAAATTCTACTTTACGGTTGACTTATGGTAAAATAAGTTCGTATGAACCCGCTGATGGTATGGAGTATTTGTATTATACAACTTTAGAGGGAGTGATGGAGAAAGAAGACCCGAATAATCCGGAATTTGTTGTTCCCGATAAGTTGAAGGAGTTGTATGCTAAAAAAGATTTTGGTCCTTATGCAATGGCTGACGGGCGTATGCCTGTTTGTTTTGCAACAGCTACCGACAATACGGGAGGAAATTCTGGTTCTCCAGTTTTTAATGCGCATGGCGAATTGATAGGTGTAGGATTCGACCGTAATTATGAAGGGTTAACAGGTGATATTGCTTATAATCCGTTGTTACAGCGTGCTGCTTGTGTAGATATACGATATGTCTTATTCATTATTGACAAGTATGCCGGTGCACATCATTTAATTGATGAAATGACAATTATACGTTGAGATGAAATACTGAATTCGTGCCGATATATTAGAAAAAGACCTTGACATAAAGAAAAAATGTCAAGGTCTTTTTTTCTCTTTCTCTTCTTCCTGTGGTATTCGGAAAGCAGTATATAATTCTAAAAATGCTGCAATGGTGAGGCATACAATCCATTCGTTGTAAGGGCGCAATAGCATGATTATGCCTGTTACTACTAGCAGGATGTCTCCTATGATTTGTATGTTCTTTAATCGTTGAATGGCAATATTTTGTCCATTATATCTGTCTATGATTTGTATGGTTGCAAACAAAACAGCACCTATTATATAAATATAAGGAGCCCATGGTAATCGGGTAATTTGTACGATTGCTCCAATCAGTAACAAAACGGCTCCGATAGCGGCTATAATCGGGAAATATTTATTCATTTTTGTTCTTTTCTAAATCTTCTTCAAAGATAAATATATCTTCATCTGGTTGTTTCATTAAATATTTTTCACGTGCAATCTTTTCTAATTCTTCCGGATTGGAAATAAGCTCTTTCAGTGTATGGCTGTCTTTTTCATATTGGTCTCGGTATTTTTTTATTTCCGCATTCAATTCCCGTATCTCCTTTTTGTGTGAGACTCGTTGTATCAAACTGTTTTCATCGTCTAAAACACCAATAATCAGTAAAAATATCAAGACAGTAATTGCGTATTTATGTTTGCAAAGATATTCCCATGTTTGTTTTAGCTTATTCATAATGCAATCTGTTTTTTATTTCGACAAAGGTAGAAATATTTTATTGTAACCCCATGTGGAAAAAGATATTTTATGTACATTTGCACAAGTAGATATGCTAAAAATACGGGAAAAACAGATTCGAATCATTGTCTATGGAAAATTATGTCGTTTCAGCGCGGAAATATCGTCCTGCTACGTTCGATACCGTAGTAGGGCAGAGAGCTTTGACTACTACGCTTAAGCATGCGATTATGAGTCAGAAATTGGCACATGCTTATTTGTTTTGCGGTCCTCGGGGAGTAGGAAAAACAACGTGTGCCCGTATTTTTGCAAAAACGATTAATTGCTTTCATCCCACATCGGGGGGCGAAGCTTGTAATGAGTGTGAATCTTGTCGTGCTTTTATAGAACAGCGTTCTTACAATATCCATGAGCTTGATGCCGCTTCTAATAATTCAGTGGAAGATATCCGTTCACTGATAGAGCAAGTTCGTATTCCGCCTCAGATAGGAAAGTACAAGGTATATATTATAGATGAGGTGCACATGCTTTCACAAGCAGCGTTCAATGCATTTTTAAAGACGTTGGAAGAACCTCCTTCACATGCTATTTTCATTCTTGCTACTACTGAAAAACATAAAATACTTCCTACAATTTTGAGTCGTTGCCAAATATATGATTTCAGCCGCATCGGAATTGGTGATATGGTAGAGCATTTAGAAAATGTAGCTCATAAGGAACATATTGATGCTGAAGTAGAGGCTCTCAATGTGATAGCACAAAAAGCAGATGGAGGAATGCGCGATGCATTGTCGATATTCGATCAAGTTGCCAGTTTCACAAACGGGCATATTACGTATAAAAGCGTAATAGAAAACCTTAATGTACTGGATTATGAATATTACTTTCAGTTGACCGAGCATATATTAGCTCACAGGGTAGTCGATTGTTTGTTGATATTCAATGAAATATTACGTAGAGGATTCGACGGGAATCATTTTATAACCGGCTTGTCATCTCATTTCCGTGATTTGTTGGTTAGTCGCGATGAGGCTACTTTACCTTTGTTGGAAGTAGGTGCTTCTATTCGTGAACGTTATTTGCAGCAAGCTAAAAAATGTTCTCCGGTATTCTTGTATAAGGCCATGAAGTTGTGTAATGACTGTGATCTGAATTATCGCGTAAGTAAAAACAAACGTTTACTAGTGGAATTGACACTTATTCAGTTGGCACAACTGACCGATGATGGAGAGGATAGTGTGGGGGGGCATAGCCCTGAGCAAGCAATAAAACCAATATTCAATGATAAAAATCGTATACAGCTTTCTGTTCAGACAGTTGATGCCCAACCGAACACTTCTTCTATCCCAGTTTCTGTTCAGCCGGTTAAGAACATCCAACTCACTCCGGAAACTATAAAACCTTTGCAAAGCCAGAGTAAGGAAGAAGGAAAAGATAAATCTTCTCAAACGAAAGCCGACAGGGAAGTTCCTGTAATGAAAGTAGGACGTATCGGCTTATCGATTCATCGTTCGCAAGTGCAGAATAAAGAAGACGTAAAAACTGATGAAAAAGCAAATGATTCATCAGCAACAGAAGACGTGTACGAAAATAAGCCTTTCGAGGAGAGCGATTTGGCTTTTTGCTGGCGTGAGTTTGCTGCTAAGTTGCCTAAAGAAGAAGCTGCAAATGCTGCACGTATGATGAATATTAGCCCGCATTTGTTAAATGATCAACATACGTTTGAGGTTGTGGTAGACAATGAAATGGTTCAAAAATATATTCAACAGTTGGTTCCACATATTGAATCTTATTTACGTCAACGTTTGCATAATCGAAATATAGCTATGATTGTGCGTGTAAGTGTTACAAATGAACATATACGTGCGTATAGTCATTTAGAACGTTTTCAGTTGATGAGTAAAAAAAATCCCGATTTATTGAAGTTGAAAGAAACATTTGGTTTGGAACTTTCTTGAACCTGTTTCGGGTAAGGAATGGCATGTTTCAAGGCTTTTTGTACTCTTCAGACAAGTCCTTTTCTATTTCCGTAAATGATTCTTTCATGAGCATTTGCAAATTATCTTCGCCTTTTTTCCCTAGAGGATAAATAGGCTTATGAATGGTTAGCTGCATAGGATGCCATGTAAGTAATTTTGCAGTTCTTGGGAAAACATTGAAAGAACCGTTGATTGTTAACGGGACAACAGGCAACTGTAGTTGGTCTGCCAAGAAAAAAGCTCCTTTTTTGAAATTTGCCATACGACCTGTGTATGTTCGTGCTCCCTCAGGGAATACCACAAGTGATGTTCCTCCTTGTAACACATTTTCTGCTTTTTTTATCGTTTCGTATATTTTACGTGGACTGGATTTGTCGACAAAAATGAATCCTGCCGATTCACATGCTTTTCCTACAAATGGAATTTTGCGTAAACTTTTCTTCATCATCCATTTAAAGTTTCTTCCAAGGAAGCCATAAATAAGAAATATATCAAATGCTCCTTGATGATTGGCGACAAATACATACGATGTTTTTTTATCTAAATTCTCATGTCCCTTTACTTTTATGGGAAGTAAGAAGAGAAAACATGTACATTGTGACCATAATTTCCCGGGATAATATCCCCAAAAATGCCCATTACCTAACCAGCATCCCAATATTGTAGTCAGTGCAGTTAGAATGGTTATAACTAAAAATATGGGCAATCCGATGCAAATTTGATAAATAATGTAAAGTGCTTTCATTTTAAAATTAGTTAAGTTGTTTATGTAAAGTGATAATTGTTATTTCCGGCCATGCACCTAATCTCATAGGAAAAAGTACGTATCCTAATCCGATATTAACATAAAGTCCACGTCCTTTTTCAAGGTACATACCGTTGTGTTCGGGATAAATAAATTGTGATATGGAAAATCCCCATAAACTTATTTGCATGTCGTGAGTATGTCCGGATAGGGTTAATTGAATATCTGTTTCAGGTAATATATTTCTTCTCCAGTGTGTAGGGTCATGGCTTAGCAAGATTTTAAACATATTGTCTGTTCCGGTTAATGCTTTGGGCAAGTCGGCTTTATCGGGAAATGGTGGATTCCCACTATTTTCTACTCCAATTAGTGCAATTGAATCATTGCCACGATGTAAGATGTAATTATTATTTAAAAGCATTTTCCATCCCATTTGCTTTTCTCTTACAAGTAAAGAGTCTATATTTCTTAGCCGTGCTTCTTCGTTTTCCCATTTTGTATATGTTGCATAATCATGATTACCTAATATAGAAAACACTCCATCTTTGGCATGCAATTGGGATAAAATAGGCATAAATTCAAGAACTTCATCTGCACGGCTGTTTACCAAATCGCCTGTAAATACAGCTAAATCTGCATGTTGTGCATTGCAAAGTGTTATCGCTTTTTGTATAGCCTGCTTGTTTCCTTTCCAACTCCCTGTATGCAGGTCGGATATTTGTAAAATACGATAACCATCGAAAGCTTCGGGAAGTTGTGGGGAAAAGAATGATACTTCTTTTATTTGAAAATATTCTTTTCCTTTTGTCACGCCGAATAGCAGATAACCGAATGTGGCTATGGCAATAAGAAAGGAAATAAATCCTTCGAACAATGGCAAACGAATAAGTTTCTTTATGCCTTTCAGTAGCAAATTACAAATGGTGAAGACCGTTTTGGGAACGGCAATGCAAAGAGTAATGATTAGGTAATAACTAAATGCTTTTTGTGATAAAGGATTTAAAAATAGAAAAATAGCTAATGCAATCAGCAGTATAATGCTGGGAATCCAATACCAGAATCCCGATATTTTTTTATGTTTGGGTTTAATATAGGTTTTGTAGATATACCAATCGGGGAGTATCAAAAGGAATATGAAAAATAAAGAAACTCTTAATAAGATCATGATATACAAATAATTATAAGTTGTTTGTTAGAAATTTTTTCATAACATTTATTCCCAATCCTCTGCGCTTTGCATAATCTTTTAGTTGTTCCTCATCAATTTTTCCTACAGAAAAATAGCGAGAAGCGGGGTGTGCAAACATTAATCCACATATAGAAGCATGCGGAATCATCATTCCGTTTTCGGTTAGTTGAATGCCGATTTGTTTCATGTCAATCAAGTCGTTCAGCAAAAAAATAATAGAGATGTCCGGGAGAGAAGGATATCCCACTGCTGGGCGAATGCCCTGATATTCTTCGTTCAACAATTGTTTCATGGTAAGATGCTCATCTTTAGCATAGCCCCATATTTCTTTTCGGATGGTTTCATGTAGCTTTTCGGCTGCAGCTTCAGCCAATCTTTCTCCTAAAACTTGTAATAATAGTTGTTTGTAAAGATCTGTTTCAGACATTATTTTCGCCGATAAATCGATCGTTGTTGCGAATACACCTATTGTATCGGTTTTGTTTGAAGAAAGTGGATATACAAAATCGCTTAAGCATAAAAACGGGTCTCCTTTCTGTTTATGCGTTTGTTGCCGTAAAAGAGGAATGTTTTTCCCGTTCAGCAGTAAGTTGTCTCCATCCGAATTGGCATCCATCAGTCGATATAAGGCATAAATCTTATTTTTTCCGCTCATTTCGTTTAGTAAACACAATGCTTCATTGTATAATGATATGGTTTCGGATGCTTTCCACTGATCTTCTTCCGGGAAACAGTCAAGCCAGTTTGTGTAATCAGTGCATTGGTATTCCGCAATCGATGCGAATTTGGCTTGAAATCCCCAAGCGTGAAAAAAATATATCCAGTTGATGTAGGGTATTAATTCTTGAATATTGTAACTGACGGTTGTTGTGTTTGTTTGCATAAACAATGATATACTTTTAAGGTATTAGCGCTCAAAGACCAACATTTCTCCCCGGTTGTCATAATCGACTATTCCTTCATCGTAAACAAGATTTCCATTGACAAAAGTTTTTTTCACTTTGGAATGAAAACATTTTCCTTCCATCGGACTCCATTGACATTTGCTTTGAATACAATCTTTGGTAACTGTCCAAGGCGTTTCCGGAGAAACCAATACTAAATCGGCTTTATATCCGGGGCGTATATATCCGCGTTTGTGAATTTGAAAAAGTTTTGCAGGGGCATGACACATTTTCTGTACCAATTGCGGCATGGTGATGATACCTTCTCTGGCAAGTTCCATCATGCATACCAGTGGGAATTGTACGGATGGCATTCCTGAAACAGCTTTCAATGCACCTCCTGTTTTTTCTTCCAATAAATGTGGGGCATGATCGGTTCCTATCACATCAATGTAATTGCTTGTTAAAGCTTCTCGTAAAATGTCACGGTCTTTTCGCGTTTTTATGCTGGGATTGCATTTGATTCGTGAGCCCAAAGTTTGGTAATCGTCTTCACAAAACATCAGATGTGATATGCATGCTTCGGCTGTAATTCGTTTTTCGTTTAAAGGTTTGTTTTCAAACAATTGCAGTTCGCGGGCTGTACTTATGTGAAGGACATGCAAACGGGCATCTGTTTCTTTCGCCAAGCGAACCGCCAATGCAGATGACTGCCAACAAGCTTCTTCACTTCTGATATGAGAATGATAAAAAATGTCCGGGTCGTCTCCATATTTTTGTTTGAAAAATTCTGTATTTTCCCGAATGATATTCTGGTCTTCACAATGTGCCGCAATCAGCATATTAGCCGATGAGAATATTTTTTTTAGGGAATCAATGCGGTCGACCAGCATATTTCCGGTACTGGCTCCCATAAAGACTTTAATTCCGCATACCTTTTTATTATCAAGGTGTTTCAATAGGTCGGTGTTGTTATTTGTCGCTCCAAAGTAAAACGAATAGTTCACAATACTTTTGCTTGCAGCGTTTACAAATTTATTTTCCAACGCTTCCAATGTGGTTGTTTGCGGAATACAATTGGGCATGTCCATAAAAGAAGTAACTCCTCCTGCTGCAGCTGCTGCCGATTCTGTAGTGATATCGGCTTTATGGGTTAGTCCGGGGTCGCGGAAATGCACATGGTCATCTATGATTCCCGGTAGAAGATAACAGCCTTTAGCGTCAATTTTACAGTCGTATGATGCATCCGGAGCAGTATTTCCTTTATAAACATTGCTGATTTTATCGTTTTCTATTGTAACCGACCCTTGAAAACATTTCCCCTCGTTTACAATCTTTGCATTATATATCCATGTACGTTTCATAAAATAGTCGGAAAATTGAGCATGATTATGGTTTTTGTGGATATTTCTTAAATAAACTGTCCCATTTTAGGTGAATGACACCGAATACAGCTTCTCCAAAGATGCTACTGTTCATTTTTGATGTGCCTAATTCACGATTGACAAAAACAACCGGGACTTCAGTTATTTTAAAGCCACATTTGTATGCAGTAAATTTCATTTCTATTTGAAAAGCATAGCCTTTAAATCGGATTTTATCTAAAGGAATAGTTTCCAACACCGTCCTACGGTAGCACTTAAATCCGGCTGTGGTGTCGTGAATGGGCAATCCAGTAATAACTTGAACATATTTTGAGGCAAAGTACGACATAAGAACCCGTCCCATTGGCCAATTAACGACATTCACACCGCTTATGTATCGAGACCCAATTGCCACATCAGCTCCGTTGTCGTGGCAGGCTTTGTAAAGGCGTGGCAAGTCGTTTGGATTATGACTGAAGTCGGCATCCATTTCAAAAATATAGTCGTATTGGTGTGCTATTGCCCATTTGAATCCGGATATATAAGCGGTACCTAAGCCTAATTTCCCTTTTCTTTCAATCATGAACAAGCGTTCGGGAAATTCTTTTTGTAAAATTTTTACAATATTGGCTGTGCCATCGGGAGAATTGTCTTCAACAATCAGAATGTGGAAATATTTTTCCAGTCCGAATACGGCTCTGATTATATTTTCAATGTTTTCCTTCTCATTGTAAGTCGGAATAATTACTATACTGTCACTTGTCTGCATATCTATTTGCTCTCAATATATCTTTCTGACAAAGATAGGGAAAGTTTTGTTATGTGCTATCAGATGTGATTTAAAAAGATTATGTTTATTCATTAAATAGTTCTTTCAAATGTTCCAAAACATATTTTTCCTGTTCAAAATTTGTCAGGATAAGTTATAAAAATGATTGGACGTTTCTCAAAAAGGTGAGCATCTTTTTGAGAAACCATTATGAGGAATTGTTGCCGGTTGGCAGTTTTTTAGTTGAATTGTAAGGATTGATTATAGATTGTTCAATGAAAAAAGTCGCACCATATATTTATTCCATTTTGTTTTTCTTAGCATAAAAGCAGGGTTTGTTTATGGTGCGACCTCAAAAAAAGCAATTTATAATAAGTCAGGAATCAGATAAATGTTTTCCTCAGTGACTCCTTGTTCCAGTAAAGCGTCTTTATCGTTTAGATAGATTTTCAAGAATTCATCGCGTGAAGAAGTGCGTTTTTCAACTTTCCTGTAACACTCTATTGCCTTGGGTATTTGGTTCATAGCAGTATATATGTGCCCTGTGTTTAGCCAATCGCTTGTTTGTGCTTCGGGTATTTGTAACAATTTCTTGTAAAAGCGAAGCGCATCTTCATATTTCCCTGTCATAAAATAACACCAGCCAATAGCACGTTGTGCATTTTCCGGCGTTCTGTCAAGATATTCCACTTTGAAGAAATATTGTAAAGCTTTCGAATAGTCACGTAAAGTGGCGAGGCATTGTCCTATTTGCAGCAACAAATTTAAATTGTCGGGTTGTATTGTTTCAACTCTGTAAAAATAATCTAATGCTTTTTCGTAATTATGCATCCGTTTGTAGCATTGTGCAAGATGTTTAAGTGTCCAAAGGTGATCCGGTTTAAGAATATCGGCTTGAATATAAGCATTGACCGCATCTTTATAACGTTTCATTTTCTGATAAGAAAATCCTAATTTTTGCCAAACATCCGATTCTTCAGGTTGTATTTTTGTGAGTTCTTCATATAATTCGGATGCTTCTTGGAAATAGTCTTTTGCAAATAAATAATCGGCAATTTGTTTATGTCGTTCGCCATGAAGTATAAGCGGTTTGAGGACTGGTGATTTCCAAAAAGCAAGCTCATCGGTGAAGATGTCGTGTTGCTCATTACGGTGTATCCAAAGTTTAAAGAAGCGATAAAGGTCGTGTATATATTGTCGGCTGACAATGTTGGCCTTTTCTTTGCTATTGGCTTCCACGATCAGTTTGTCTATGCTGTCTTGCATCATTTCGTTTTGTTCTCCGATTTGTGAACTTAATAGTTCACGTTGCGATTGTGGCAGCGAGTTTAATGTAAGACAGAATGAATACTTGTCGGAATTGCAAAAGACAGGCGAATCGAGTAATAAGCTGATAATTGATTTTTTTTCAATCTTTTCATCAATAAAAAAATTGGCAATATCGGCTGTTTGCCGGTCGAATAAATAAAACCAATGTGCAGTTTTGCGAAAAAACGGATAGCTTTTCAGTTGGGAGAATGTACTCATATATGTGTCAGCACCTTCCATTTGTAATTCTCCCAATTGATGTATTTCATCGCTAATTTCTTTCATTTCTTTTTCCCATTCAGGGTTTTTGTCTTCAAGGTCTTCAATATCGATGATTTTTAAATCGGGCTTTCTCAATTTAGGGTTGCGCATCATTTGTGGGATAATTTCCTCCCGCATTTTTTTATCTATTTTTTCAGTCTCCCTTGAGAGTAAAAATAGAATTTGTATATTGTGAAGTTGCTCGATTGTTTTTGAGTTATTGGTTAATAGGGTAAGTTCGGCTATCAGTTCCGGGTAAAGGGTTATGCGCTTTTCTTGATAAAAAGCCGTTAGTAAAATACCGATGAGTGCACGTTGGGAAATGACCATTTCTGTACGTTCATTGTAAAGTTGAAGTAAAAATTGAAACTTTTTTGCATCGAATATTTTGAGCAGATTCAATGTAATGGCACTTGTCATTACAGCCAAGGCATTGGAAGGAATAAGTTGTGAATTGATTAAAGTTTCAGCTTCTTTTTTATCATCATCGTTCCATAAGGTTGAACTCCATATTTTGTCAAAAAGTTCATCGATAATTTTTTCGTTTTGTTCATAAAGTTTTTTCAACTCGGTATTTTTCTTCTGTTCGTCTGAAATGGTTAACGGGATGATACTCAGATTTTCGACAATACTTTCTAATGTTAAATTTATATCGTTAAAAGTAAGAGAAGGGTGCTGCTTAAGTTCGCGGAATCGGCATGAAAAAAAACTTTGTGAGGTTTGTTGTTCTTTCAGAAAGCCTGCTTGATCTGCCAGCTCATATCCTTTTCGGCGCAGTTGTGCATACATTTTACCTCTTTCAGGGTCTTCCATCCCTTGCGAGGCATATTGCAACATATATCCATAAGTAGTTTTTAAAGTTTCTACTTCAGAAAGAAGCTCCCAGTCGTTTATTTCAGAAGCTAGCGAATACAATTGTGAGAAAGCTTCTTTAAGCCTTCTTTGATCGAGAAATTGAATAATGTCCTTATACATGAGTAGTTTTCACTAAGAAAATTATCGTTTATATCTGCGTGCAAAAGTAGTAATTATTTTGTAAATTTGCGGAAACTATGGGTAGAACAATGGGTATAACTGAACTTCAGAAAGTATATGCCAGACATCCAAATATGGCAGGATTGGCATCGTTTTTTGATAAAAAAGCATTAAAAACTGTTTTTCTTGATGGAATGCACGGTTCGTGTGCTTCTTTGTATGCTTCAGCTTTTGTTAAGCGGAAGCAGGGTGTTTATGTTTTTATATTGAACGATTTGGAGGAAGCCGGATATTTTTATCATGATATAGTACAGGTGAACGGGGAAGAACATACATTGTTTTTCCCTTCTTCATATCGTAGGGCTATCAAATATGGGCAGAAAGATGCGGCAAATGAGATTCTGCGCACTGAAGCATTGAGCGTATTGGAGCGAGGAGAACCGGTTGCTATTGTCACTTATCCTGATGCTTTGGCAGAAAAGGTGGTTTCTCAAGAACAGCTTTGTGATAAGACTTTAATTTTAAATGTAGGTCAGCATGTAGCTACCGAAAAGATAATAAACGATTTGTCGAATTATGGTTTTGTGCATGTTGATTATGTTTATGAACCCGGACAGTTTGCTCTTCGGGGAAGTATTCTTGATGTGTATTCTTTTGCATCAGAGTATCCTTATCGGATTGACTTCTTTGGTGATGAGATAGATAGCATTCGTACTTTTGAAATTGATTCTCAATTGTCGAAAGAGAAGAAGAACTCTGTAAGTATTGTTCCTGAACTTTCGATGATGACAGATGGTGATATTTGTTTTTTCGACTTTATTTCAAAAGAAGCGATATTATGGGTAAAAGATTTGGAATGGGTGAAAGAACGTATACAGTTTGTTTATGATGAGGCTTTTTCTTCATCGGCGGTAATTGCAAGCGAAGAAGAACAGGGTGAGTCTACTGGTTTTTGCCCCAAACTTATAGATGGAACGGAATTTCTTGAGCACATTTTGAATTTTCGTCGGGTTGATTTCGGTCATAAGTCAATAGGAATTCCTCAATATTCCTTGACGTTTGAAACTTCTATGCAACCTATTTTTCATAAAAATTTTGATTTGGTTTCAAGTTCATTGGCGGAATACATACAGCGTGGGTATCAGATTTACATTTGTTCTGACAGTGAAAAACAGACCGACCGTTTACACGATATTTTTCAGGAAAGGGGAGATAAAATATCTTTTATACCTGTTGACCGTACATTTCACGAGGGGTTCATAGACCATACCTTGAAATGTTGTATATTTACTGACCACCAGATTTTTGATCGCTTTCATAAATACAATTTACGCAGTGATAAAGCGCGTAGTGGGAAAGTCGCTTTATCGTTGAAGGAATTGAATTTGTTTGAGCCGGGCGATTATGTGGTACATATAGATCATGGTATTGGAAAATTTGCAGGCTTGGTTCGTATTCCTAATGGCAATACAACGCAAGAAGTTATTAAATTAATTTATCAGAATGATGATGTAGTGTTTGTTTCGATACATTCACTGCATAAAATTTCTAAATACAAAGGAAAGGAAGGCGAGCCGCCACGCATTAGTAAATTGGGAACCGGTGCGTGGGAAAAAATGAAAGAGCGCACCAAAACGAAGATAAAGGATATAGCTCGTGACCTGATAAAATTATATTCTTTACGTAAACAAGAAAAGGGTTTTAAATATAGTCCGGATAGTTTTCTTCAGCATGAACTGGAAGCAAGTTTCCTTTATGAAGATACTCCCGACCAATTGAAAGCGACGCAAGAGGTTAAGGCTGATATGGAAAGTGATCGGCCGATGGATCGTTTGGTTTGTGGAGATGTTGGCTTTGGTAAGACAGAAGTAGCCATTCGTGCAGCTTTCAAAGCTGTAACCGATAATAAGCAAGTTGCTGTTTTAGTTCCGACGACCGTGTTGGCATTCCAGCATTTCCAAACATTCAACAAACGATTGGAAGGTATGCCATGCAGGGTTGATTATTTGAGCCGTGCCCGTTCTGCAAAAGAGACAAGTGGTATATTGAAAGACTTGGCAGACGGAAAAATCGATATATTGATAGGTACACATAAAATTATAGGCAAAAATGTAAAATTCAAAGATTTGGGGTTGCTCATTGTTGATGAAGAACAGAAATTTGGTGTGAGTGTAAAGGAAAAACTTCGGCAACTAAAGGTGAATGTTGATACGCTAACTATGACGGCAACACCGATTCCTCGTACGCTTCAATTCTCATTGATGGGAGCACGCGATTTGTCTGTTATCCAAACGCCACCGCCTAACCGTTATCCTATTCAAACAGAGGTACATACTTTCAATGAAGAAGTTATTACAGAAGCGATTAATTTTGAAATGAGCCGGAACGGGCAAGTGTTTTTTGTGAACAATCGGATTCAGAACCTCCTTGAATTAAAAGCGATGATAGTGCGTAATATTCCCGATTGCAGAGTATGTGTAGGGCATGGTCAGATGAAGTC